>CAZAZB010000177.1:0-8155 GCA_964489485.1 uncultured Pseudomonadales bacterium
CATAGCAGATCGCACCAAAGTTTCGTAAACGATTCGCCGTCAACACTTGTTTCATCACTCGAACCAGATCTTCTTGTTCGAGCTTATAAAAATCAAACCATATGGGTATCATGCGCGCCATGAATGCCACAAATGATGAAGACCTCTTTTCCGAACTCAGCATCGTGCTGATCGAAACATCCCACCCGGGAAATATCGGCGCTGCTGCGCGTGCCATGAAGAACATGGGTGTGGCTAACCTCACGCTGGTTAATCCCAAAGAATTCCCCAGCGACAAAGCAATCTATCGCGCCGTCAGCGCTGAAGGAGTCGTAAAAAGTGCCACGGTTGTCCCGGATGTGGATACAGCCATTGCCGACTGCCAACTCGTCATTGGCACATCGGCAAGAGACAGAAGAATCCCCTGGCCCCTGATCAACCCAAGGGAATGCGGCGAAATGGTCGTCAAAGAACAACGTGCTGGTCGAAAAGTCGCCATTATGTTTGGCCGGGAAGATCGCGGCATGACCAACGAAGAACTGCAAAAGTGTCATTTCCACGTCAACATCCCCACCGGTGAAGCCTACAGTTCCTTAAACCTCGCCATGGCAGTTCAGGTTATTTGTTACGAAGTTCTGCAGGCATCCCTGGATCAGAAACGGCCTGCGCCCGATTCCAACTGGGATGTTAGCTTCGCCACCGGTGCAGACATGGAGCATCTTTTCACTCACCTCGAAGAAACGCTCATTCAGGTTAAATTCCACGACCCCGACAATCCCCGCCAACTCATGCATCGCCTACGTCGTCTGTTCACCAGAATCCGTCCCGACCAGATGGAAGTCAACATTCTTCGTGGCTTTCTAACCGCGATTAATAATCTTAAAAACTAAAGCAGAACCCTGGGTTATCGGTTTACTGTACTGCTCGGGTAAGCGGCGGGAAACAGTCCAGCCAGTGTTAGCAGTAGGTGTCCGGGAGCCTCTTCGCAGCCTTCAGGCAACGCGCTGAAGGAGTGGAGAGAGACCGAAGGGCTCACGACCGACTGAAGGAAGCCCAGAGGGCCGCTAGCCGCGGAGAAGAGGTTCCCGGACACCGGATGCGACAGACCACCCTCGTAGCGATAGAGCCAAAGAACCAATTGCTTATACCCGACCAAAACAGTAGGATATATACCTGACTACAGTAGATGGTTATTTAACTGACTAAAAGACTCAGGTATAATCGCATTCCGGCATGAATTGACTCGAAATGCGCCCAAAACTGTTGTCTTTAAAGACAGGTTTTTTAAAGACGTGTTTTTAAAGACGCTCCGGATAAGAAAACGGTAAAATATGAAACTGACAGCAAAAGGTAGATACGCCGTAACGGCCATGCTCGATTTGGCGGTTCACGACCAGGAAGGTCCTATATGCCTGGCAGATATATCCGAACGGCAGGGTATTAGCCTCTCCTATCTCGAACAACTATTTGCCAAGCTACGGCGTAATAGCCTCGTCGCCAGCGTTCGTGGGCCGGGTGGTGGATACAGATTGAACAGAGATGCCTCTGAAATATTTGTTGCTGAAATTGTTGACTCGGTCGATGAAAATGTCGATGCAACGCGATGTGCGGGCAGGGCAGATTGTCAGAAGGGCGAAACCTGCCTGACCCATGAATTGTGGACAGACCTGAGCGATCAGATTCACCAGTTTTTAAGTAGCATCGACCTCGCCAGCCTGATTGCCAAAAGAGGCGTCATGCAAATAGCAGCAAGGCAAGATGCATTGCGAGACGAGCTGGTAAGACTACCAGCGCAGAAGGTGTGACAACAGTGAAAAGCCTGGTAGAAAGAATAGAAAGTATAGAAAGTATAGAAAGTATAGAAAGTGTAAGAAGCGTTAGGAGTTACAGCTAAATGAAATCACCCATCTATTTCGACTATGCGGCCACAACCCCGGTGGACCCACGAGTCGCCCAAAAAATGAGCGAGTGCCTGTTAGCGGAAGGCAAGTTTGGTAATCCTGCCAGCCGTTCGCACAAATTCGGCTGGGAAGCGGAAGAAGCCGTTGAGATTGCTCGCCGACAGATCGCTGACCTCATTAATTGTGATCCCAGGGAAGTTGTCTGGACATCCGGTGCCACAGAATCAGACAACCTTGCCATTAAGGGTGTTGCCCATTTTTACAAGAAGAAGGGCAAACACATCATCACGTCGAAAATTGAGCATAAGGCCGTTCTGGATACCTGTAGGCATCTGGAAAGGGAAGGCTTTGAAGTCACCTATCTTGAACCCGGACACAACGGACTGATCAACCCGGAGCAGGTCAGGGACGCTATTCGCGAAGACACAACAATCGTTTCAATCATGCATGTGAATAACGAAATTGGTGTGATTAATGACATTGCCGCTATTGGTGAAGTGACTCGCGCTGCGAAGGTATTCTTCCATGTGGATGCAGCCCAGAGCGCCGGTAAGATAGACATTGATCTGGGTGAACTGAAAGTGGATTTGATGTCCTTCTCCGGTCATAAGGTTTATGGCCCCAAGGGTGTCGGCGTTTTGTTCGTTCGCCGCAAACCAAGAGTCAGGTTGGAAGCACAAATTCATGGCGGTGGCCATGAAAGAGGTATGCGCTCCGGCACACTGGCGACTCACCAACTTGTTGGAATGGGCGAAGCGTTCAGAATTGCCAAGGCAGAAATGCATGAAGAAGCGGACCGGATCCTCGCCCTGCGAGAGCGCTTGTGGAATGGCCTGAATGATATGGAAGAAGTCTATGTCAGTGGTGATATGGATCACCATGTCGCCGGTATTATTAATATTAGTTTTAACTTTGTTGAAGGCGAATCGCTGATCATGTCGTTGCCAGATGTGGCGGTGTCATCTGGATCTGCCTGTACATCAGCCAGCCTCGAACCTTCTTATGTGCTGAGGGCATTGGGTCTTAATGATGAAATGGCTCACAGCTCACTTCGATTTTCTATCGGCAGATTCACCACGGATGAAGATGTAGATGCGGCTATCAAACAGGTTCGCCGTGCTGTCGATAAGCTAAGAGAACTCTCGCCTCTTTGGGATATGTACAAAGACGGTGTGGATATGGACAAAATAGAATGGGCTGCGCACTAGTCGCCGCTAACAGGAGAAAGAAAAATGGCATATAGCGAAAAAGTATTGGACCACTATGAGAGTCCAAGAAATGTTGGAAAAATGGATGCAGATGCCAGTGATGTTGGTACAGGCATGGTCGGAGCACCTGCTTGTGGTGATGTCATGCGACTACAAATTAAGGTGAACGATGAAGGCGTTATCGAAGATGCCAAGTTCAAAACATATGGTTGCGGTTCGGCCATTGCGTCCAGCTCATTGTTAACGGAATGGGTTAAGGGACGAACGCTGGACGATGCAGCCGGTATCAAGAATACTGAAATTGCCGAGGAGTTGGCCTTACCGCCGGTCAAAATACATTGTTCTGTACTCGCAGAAGATGCTATTAAAGCAGCGGTTAAAGATTATAAAGACAAGCACGCCCCTGTTCGAAATAGTGTTGGAGAAAGTCTTCGGGAAAGTGCCAGTGTCGATCAGGCAGCAACAAGCTAACAACGGAGTTTAGTCATGGGTGTGAGTTTGACAGAGGTTGCAGCGAAGCATGTTGTCAGCTACCTCGAAGGTCGTGGCAAGGGCGTCGGTATACGCCTGGCAATTAAAACAACCGGTTGCTCAGGGCTGATGTATGTTATCGAGCCGGTGGATGAACCAGAAGTAGAAGACATTCACATTACCAGCCAGGGTGTGAACGTTTATGTTGATCCAAAAAGTATGGTCTACGTGGATGGCACCGAAATGGATTATGTGAAGCAAGGTTTGAATGAGGGGTTTGAATTCAAAAACCCTAATGTCCAGGGTGAATGTGGTTGCGGCGAGAGCTTTACTGTCTAGCGGCTTTCAATAGCTAACAACATTAGTTAACAAGAACAGCTAACAAGAACAGCTAACAAGAACAGCTAACAAGAACAGCTAACAACTATCGTCTAAAGACCGTCACGGTAAAAGAGTTGCCCGCCTGTGGATTTCAACCAGAATTACTTTCAGATATTTCAACTACCCGAGACATTCGAGCTGGACAAGGCAGAATTGTCTTCCAGGTATCTCGAATTACAAAAGCGCGTTCATCCAGATAAATTCGTTGATGCCAGCGATAGAGAAAAGCGCCTGTCGATGCAATGGACAACGCAAATCAACGAGGCCTATGCTACTCTCGGTTCGCCTTTGTCGAGGGCCATCTATCTTTTACAGCTTCAGGGTATAGAGATCGCGGACAACCCCGTTCTGGAGCCTTCATTTCTGATGGATCAGATTGAATTGCGCGAAGAACTGGAGGAGATAGAAACGGCAGATGGCTCGCTGGAGGTTCTCGATCAGTTCAAGTCAAAACTGAAGATCTTATTGAATTCACAACAACAGGCATTCGCTGGCTTGTTCGGACAGAGGGCCTTCGACCAGGCAGAGCAACTGGTCTACAAAATGCAATTTATGAACAAGCTAGTCATCGCAGCAGACCATGTCGAAGAAAAGTTGCTCGACTATTAGTGTGAGCGTGTAGCGTAGATCATCAATACAGACAGGTAATACTGACCAGTCATTCAAACAGGCATCAGGAACAAACACAGTTAGACATGGCGTTACTACAAATTACAGAACCAGGCCAGGCCATCGATCCGCATCAGCGTAAGCGAGCCGCGGGTATTGACCTTGGCACAACCAATTCGCTGATCGCCAGCGTACGAGGTGGGGTGACCCAAACCCTGCCAGATTCTTCAGGTGAACATTTGATGCCATCTGTGGTTCGCTACCAACAAGGTGCCATCACGGTTGGCCAAGACGCACTGACAGCCGCAAGGGTCGATCCCCTTAATACCATAGTGTCGGTCAAAAGAATGATGGGGCGGAGTATTGGCGATCTTGCATCCCTGGGTGATCAATTGCCCTATGAGTTCGTACACCCAGGCGAGGCGCCATCGACAGACACAGGCATGCCTCGCATCAAAACGGCAGCGGGCGCTGTCAGCCCGGTTGAAGTGTCTGCAGAGATTCTTGCAGCATTGATTGAAAGAGCAAAAGACTTTTTGGCAGGCGAACTCGATGGCGTTGTTATCACTGTCCCCGCCTATTTTGACGATGCCCAGCGCCAGGCAACAAAAGATGCGGCAAGGCTTAAAGGCATCAATGTTCTAAGACTGCTTAATGAGCCTACCGCGGCGGCCGTTGCCTATGGGCTCGATTCAGGTGCCGAAGGCATTGTCGCAGTTTACGATCTTGGTGGTGGGACATTCGATATATCCATCTTACGATTGAACAAGGGTGTATTCGAGGTGCTGGCAACCGGCGGTAACGCCAGTCTTGGCGGTGATGACTTCGATAGATTGATCGCAGAATGGCTCATTGAAAGGTCCGGCTTCCAGGGGCAGATCGATGTTGGTCATCATCGTGCTCTTATGCTCGCGGCGCGGGAAATTAAGGAATCTCTTACCAGCGCAGAATCAGTTGAGGTCAATTTCGAGCAGGGCGAAATTGTTGTACAGGATCGGATCACACGCAGTGAATTTGAAGAGAAGATTAAACCCCTCGTTCAGGATTCAATAAAGGCATGCCGCCGCGCGATTCGGGATGCGGGCGTTGAATTGACAGATATTCAGGATGTCGTGCTTGTGGGTGGTTCCACGCGAGTACCAGCAGTCAGAGCTGCCGTTGGCCTCTATTTCGAGCGCGAACCCTTAAGCAATATTGACCCAGACAAGGTTGTCGCAATGGGTGCAGCCGTGCAGGCAGATCAGTTGGCGGGAAATAAACCCGATGATGAGATGTTGTTGCTGGATGTTTTGCCCTTGTCCCTTGGCATTGAAACTGTCGGCGGTCTCGCAGAGAAAATCATCCAACGAAATACGCCCATTCCAGTTGCTCGCGCCCAGGAGTTCACGACCTACAAGGATGGTCAGACGGCAATGCTGATTCATGTAATCCAGGGCGAACGAGAATTGATTTCTGACTGCCGGTCACTGGCGCGATTTGAGCTACATGAGATTCCACCCATGGTGGCGGGTGCGGCAAAGATACAGGTCAAATTTCAAGTTGATGCAGATGGTCTGCTTTCCGTTTCGGCAACGGAACAGAGTACCGGCGTTGCTGCAAGAGTAGAGGTCAAACCAAGCTACGGGCTAGCCGAGGGCGAAATTGCCGATATGCTTAAAGCATCTTATGAACATGCCCGTGAAGATGCTGATTCCCGTTCTCTGTCTGAAGCAAAGGTTGAAGCCGGACGGGTGATCGAGGCGCTAGGTAATGCGCTTGCCGTAGATGGAGAAAAGCTTCTGCCACAGAATGAAGTGGATCTGCTTCTCGAGGGGATTAACAAATTGAAAGGCTTGGTAACCGGGAATGACACCAGAGAGATTTCAGCCGGTGTGGAAATGCTGGGCCGGGCGAGTGAAGAATTTGCCGGGCTCCGAATGGATGCATCTGTCAGGCAGGCCCTGGCAGGTCACCAGATTGAAGAATTGGATTAAAGGAAGTACCAGATGCCACAGATCATATTTCTGCCTCATGAGGAAAGATGCCCGGAAGGCGCCGTGCTAGAGGCAAATCCTGGCGACAACCTCATCGAGCTTGCGCTTGAGAATGGTATTGATATCGAACATGCCTGCGAAAGAGCCTGTGCCTGTACTACTTGCCATGTGATTGTGCGTGAAGGCTTCGACTCTCTTGATGAATCCGATGAGACTGAAGATGATCTGCTGGACAAGGCATGGGGTCTGGAACCGGATTCACGATTAAGCTGTCAGGTTGAGATTGGTGATGAAGACCTGGTCATCGAAATTCCAAAGTACACGATTAATCAGGTCTCTGAAGCCCATTAATCAGTGGCTCATTAATCGGAAGCCTGTTAATCAGCACTTTATAAGGCAAGGCAAATCCCCATGAAATGGACAGATATCAATGACATAGCCATCGAGTTGGCGGAGATTCATAGCGACGTAGATCCGCTAACAGTCCGATTCACAGCGCTTATGCAATGGGTTTTGGACCTTGATGGCTTCGATGACGACCCGGACAGGTGTGGGGAGCGAATCCTCGAAGCCATACAGATGGCCTGGATCGAGGAATTGGATTAACTCTTTTTCCTACATGTCACCCCCAATCAAGCGTATAATACGGCGCTTTTATTTTTCCTTAAATTTTTCTAGTAGTTGGAGTTAATCGTCATGTCGATTGAAAGAACATTTTCCATTATCAAGCCTGATGCAGTGGCCAAAAATGTCATTGGCGACATCGTTTCGCGTTTCGAAAAGGCCGGTCTGCAGGTGACCGCTTCTCGAATGGAGCAGCTGAGCGAAGAGAAAGCCAAAGGTTTTTATGCAGAACATGATGGAAAACCATTTTTCAACGATCTGATGAGCTTTATGACCTCTGGTCCTGTTGTATTGCAGGTTTTAGAAGGCGAAGGTGCAATCGCCCTGAATCGACAGCTCATGGGCGCTACTAACCCAAAAGAAGCGGATGCAGGCACAATTCGGGCTGATTTTGCAGAATCCATTGATGCCAATGCAGTACATGGTTCTGATTCACCGGAATCTGCCGCAAGGGAAATCGCTTACTTTTTCACTGACGATCAACTTTGTTCCAGATGAGCAGCCCCAGGTGAGCGGCAATAGATGAGTGAATCTGTTTCATCAATGACACCCCGGGAATCTCCGCAGAAAATAGACCTGTTGGGATTTACCAGGAGCCAGTTGGAAGCGCTGCTCATTGAGTATGGCGAGAAACCTTATCGTGCGCCGCAAATTATGAAGTGGCTGCACCATCGCTTTGTTAACTCGTTTGATGAAATGACGGATATCAGTAAATCCTTACGGGCGAAATTTCAGGAAGAAGCAGAGATTCACGAACCGGAAGTCGTCACTGAGCAAGTATCGGTTGATGGCACTCGCAAATGGTTGATGCGTTCTCGCTCAGGCAGTTCTGTTGAAATGGTGTTTATACCCGAGGGGGCACGGGGTACCTTGTGTGTATCATCCCAGGTCGGGTGTATTCTCGATTGTAGTTTCTGTTCTACCGGTAAACAGGGTTTTAACAGCAATCTGACCGCAGGTGAAATTGTTGGCCAGGTTCGGGTTGCCCAGAGGCGGCTTGAAGCACAAT
>CAZAZB010000178.1:0-8152 GCA_964489485.1 uncultured Pseudomonadales bacterium
AGTCGAAGATAAAAATACGTCTATCGATAATAGTGAATAATCGTACCGACTTCGCAAACTTGGACTTTCCTCGGCCCCTGATTCTTTTGACTTGCCACGCTAAACTGTTGAAAGCGACTAACAGGTGTTTGAATACATGGGGTCGGGGGAATACATCGGGTCGGGGTAAAGTGCCGGAGTAAACTCGCACATTTCCAATGACAATCACTGACACACAAAAGCGATAGTGATGTTTGTCAGGCTCCCGTTGTTTTCTACAACGTCCACTTTCACTTTTCTTTATCTATTTTGTGATGGTTGCTTATGCCTCGACGGCTAAGATTCTGCCCTGCTGGCTATCCCCCTCACGTGATACAGCGCGGGAATTCGGGGGACGGTTTACCTAATTGAGAACAAGATGCCTAATTAAATAAACTGTCCCGAATATCCCATCTAACGTAGCTGAAGCCAACTTGGTCTGGGTGTTACTCAGGCAACTTCCTGTACTTCAGTACACAGAAATTCGATAAATACACGTAGTTTTAGTGGTAAGTAGGTGCGACTTGGATAGACCAACCATGCAGCAGGTTTAAATTCGGTTGCCGTGCATCCGTAGTCTGGAAACAGGTCTATTAAGGATCCGGTATCTATCTCATTCCGGCATAGCCAATCTGGCAACAGCGAGGGTCCGAGTCCTGCGACGGTACAAGCCGTCAATGTTAATCCGTGGGCGATTGGCAGGTGGCCAGAAACTGGCACGATGAATAATTTTTTCCTCGACTTGCGAAACTTCCAGGTGCCGCGATATCCGGGCATCGAAAACAACAGACAATCGAGGTTCCCCCAGCTCTTTAGGGTGCGATGGAAGCCCGTGTTTATCGGCGTACGAAGGGCTTGCACACACGTGGAGATGCCTGGGAACCAACTGGCGGGCGGTAAACGGACATTTGGGATAGTTGCCAAATCTAGTGGCAACGTCTATTTGCTCTTGAACGATGTCTCCCTGGTGGTCCACTAAAAAGAGGTTAATTGTCAGGTCAGGATATCGGGATCGAAATTCAGGAAGCAGAGGAGCTAGTACTCGTTGTCCAAATGACGTGCAAACCTACATCATGGAAGGTGAAACAGACTTTCTTGATGCGAGCAGTGGATTGCGAACTACCGTTAAAGCAGGGGGACAAAGTTGTGGTTCCCGCCAAAGTCCTGCATGCCGAGGGTGCAGTACAGGAACGGGTTGTTTACATCCTCGCGCTTGCGCAACCACTGTTATCAGAAGATTTTCTTGCGATGCACAATCCAGATGAGCTTGCGGTTTAAAGTGAACGCAGCGAGTGGATTGAGACCCCCAGTATTTAAGATACTATTGATTCAAATTGTAGGAATGTCGCCGTTTTCAGTCTAAATCATTTCGACTTACTGGGTGTCCTGATTTTTCTTTAGGGGCAGGTGCGGTTGACGGTGTCCAGTGTTAGGCTGCCAAGCACTTCGAAGTCCGTTCCGTTCCCACAAATCTGACCTGATAGGAGGCTTGCATCACCTGCTGTGCCTATCCCCGCATTGATATCATCAGGGTCACCGGAAACTTTGAGGCCAGTGCCAGGGTGTCCGGTAATGGTCAGGTTATCCGCCTTGATTTCACCATTCTCAACGACAACGCCATCTTGCTGGCAGGCACCAAGAATTCTTGAGGCAGTTTCTGCAATCGGGTCGTAGCTCCAATTCCAGCATCCAGTTAGGGCGCCGCCATTATCTACAACATTCTTTTCGAGTGAGTTGCTATTCATCAGTACGTCACCTTCGCTAACAATGACGCCGCTGCTTCTGTTATCCATTATCGAAACAAAACCACCGAGAACCAGCCTGCCGTTATCTACTCGTACACCTTCGGCGAGATTACCGGATATGTTTATGTTGTTCCCAACAAGATCGACTACCGTCTGCTGACCAGAGAATGAAGTGTCAGCCTCCACTGCGGCCCAGATCCCAGGGCCAAGATTATTCGTAATTGTCGCCGTTTGGAGTTTAAGCTTGGCCGTTGTAAGAACGCCGAAACCACCGTTGTTCTGGATGGAAACTTCATCCAGAAAATTTGATATGGAACTGGAGAAGGATTCTCTGATTTCGATACCACCACCGACACAGCTAGTTGTCACTAGCTGGTAGTCGCTTTCTTCATCAACGGTGGAGCAGTTAGCGCCTTTCGCATTGCCATTGATTGTTGCTATTGCATCGCCGGATCTGTCAGAGTACCCGATTGTTAGGAGACCGCATTCCGCGACAATCCCACTCCCTGCGTTGTCATTGATTACTGTCCCCGGATCTAGCCTGATACTACCGGGGTCGATGTAGATTCCAATTCCGCCGTTCCCATTAAAGGTCGAATTTTGCACGGTAGCCTCAGCAGAAAATGGTACCGAGACAGTCAATTGAACTTCATTGCAAGATGCCGTGCTCTGATCGATAGCTAACTTTGACACAAATCCCTCAGCGCCATTGTTATCTACCCGGACACTAATAAGCCTGGCACCTTTACCAGCAATGATGCCGGGTCCGGTATTAGCCTTAATATCAACAGATTGACTCGTCAGGCCACCTTCGGCGTAGACACCACCACGGCTATTGCCCGAAATAAGTGCCTGAGCCTGATCTGTACCTTCGATGCTCAGTGGGCCAAAAGCGTGAATTCCGAATCCACCATTGTTGATAAGTTTCATTCTTTCAAGATTGACGACGTCGCCACTTTGTTCTGCATCAACTCCGTTTTGCGTGAAATCCCTGACGGTGAAGTTTTTCAGGCTCAGGTTTCCTCGCATAACCTTGAGGCCCGCAGCATCTCCCGCCAGAGCGCCGGAAAGAACAATGTTGTCCGTGGTGACCTCGCCGGGTGCAAGGCTCATCTGTCGCTCAATCATGGGTAATGGTCGTGTTGGTTGTATCAGGATATCGGTACCCCTTGGCAGGAAATCGAAAGTAACTGTTCCGCCAGTTGCGTTGGCATTCACTTCCTCAATCGCTGCCCTTAGGGTGCATGCTGGTTTACCATTGACGTCCTGCCCAGTATCACATTTCCCATCACCTATATTGGCGTCACTTTGATCCCTGGTATCATTGATACTGAGATCAAACGCACATCTACCGGCAGGCAGGTCGAACAACACCACTGTTGAATCTTTGCGTCTGATGGTGGCAAGTAGTTGACCTTCGGCATTAAAGGGATCCTTTGGCAGTTCGACTGAACTAAAGCGATGCAATCTGGAGGAAGCCTTTTGAAACAGCTTTGCGTTTATATGCACGAATAATCTGTCCTCACATCGATCCTCGGCATAGGCAGTGAAACCCCCATCAGTTTCAACAACGCGAAAAGCAGCACGACCGCTGGGGGATATACTGACATTGGAAATATCAAGTAATGTTTTGGTAGGATCGCCGATTGCGGCGTCTCTCTCTGCGATTAAAGGATCAATGTGACCATCTCGATAGGTAAAGAGGCCGATCGGGAAGTTGTCTCCTTCGAGCGGGAAAGCGATAAGAATATCGCCATTGTCTGCAACGTTCAGGAAGCTTGGTGCCCGCCAGTTAATGCTTCGACCGGGTAAGCCTGGCGCAGGATTACCATCCTCGTCGTATTGGAATTCGTGCAAGAATTCTCTTTTTGCAGAGGATATCCTGAGGATCGCTTCTCTTGCGCCAGTAAAGTATGTGTCCTTGTCAGGATAGGTGTTAATAATGCTGGTGAGACGGTCAAATCTATCGAGACCAAATTGACCGGTAGATATTCCGAGACCTGAAAAGGCTCGCGGATTGCCTGGCAGAATTTGTTCCCCTAGCGAGAGTAGTGTGTGAAAGCTGCCACTGGCACTCATTGTGACCAGTCGGCCGCTACGGTCAGCAAAACAATTATTCCCTGTGCCTGTGCAAGTGATGAGTTGATAAGCAATAACTGATCCATCGCTGCCCACTGCGATTGGTCGAACACTGTTAATTGTGGCGACAGTATCAGCCTCTCCGAATCCGTCAACTGTATCGCCCGCCTGATTCCGGAATACTTGAATGCCATCAGCACTTGTTCGGGCAAAGTAGCTTCTACCAGCAGAACAGTCTACCAACAGTAAGCCAAACCCTTCGGCATTAAGGTCCAACAGTCTTGATGCCATGGTAACGGTGCCGCCTGTCGCACAGGCACTGCCAGTCAATAAGACTGGCTGCAATCCTTTGCCTTCCTGCCAGGACCACAGTCCTGGGCCGCTTAGACTATCAATCTGCGCTGCTGCACCTATCAGGAAAGTAACGAGACCTGCACGGGGAATAGAACGTGCAAGCCTGGCGGAATCGAATACAGTTGAGATCAGGCCGCCGCTTGTACTGCTGGTTATTGCGATAATCTCAAGTTCACGAACATCCGCATCGACACTTCGAATGAGTGCTGTGCGATCATCTGCAAGCAGAGCAACTAGCAGCACAGTACCGTCGTCACCAAGGCTTAATGATTTCGCTTCAATGACCTCTTGGGTTATGTCACCTGATTCTGTTGCGGCAACATCGCCAAGCTGCGCAATGGCGAGTGCAGTTCTAACGGGCGCTTGGTATTCCAGTGCGCTTAACTCATCTTCTGTATTTTGTTTTGACGCATCGAGTGGGAATGCGTCCGATGTATCTAGCACACCATCGCCATCATCATCTGTATCTGCATTATCGCCAATTCCGTCTCCATCTGTGTCTTTGGTTTCTGATGGATTCAGTGGAAAAGCGTCGACTCTATCTGTCGCCCCATCACCATCATCATCGTCATCCGCAGTGTTACCGATGCCATCCTTGTCGGTATCAACAGTTTCGGTTGCATCAAGGGGAAATGCATCTTCACTATCCGGGACATTGTCACCGTCATCATCGGTATCCGCGTTGTTGCCAATACCATCTTCGTCTGTATCGATTGATTCTGCCGCATCGAAGGGGAATGCGTCGTCGACGTCTAACACCCCGTCGCCATCATCATCGGTATCCTCAGTATCAATAATGCCATCGCCATCATTATCTGATGCCTCATCTGGTGTTTCGTTGACGGTGTCTGAACCTGCCGTGATGTCGCCTGTACCTACATTCGAATCGTTTCCAAGGTCGTCGGTAGCGACATCAACGTCGCCAGAACCACAATCCGTAACACACTCATTCACTACATTTGGATCTGTGCCATTTTGCTGTTCTTCAAAATTCGAGAAGCCATCGTTATCTGCATCCTCGTCGCCATCGAGTATTCCATCGGAATCACTATCATCATCATTCGGGTTTGTGCCCACTAGTGTTTCATATTTACCGTTGAGTCCATCACCATCCAGGTCACGCGGTGCCAGGCACCTCAACCTATCTGTTATCTCTCCGGTAATAGTGGCAGATTCCCTGCCTTGTCTCGTTGCCAGGTTCTTTAGCAGAATATCAATTGATGGCGTATTTGACCGACTAAGGCTAAAGTCTATGCGATGTTTGACGTCAGCTGTTGTGTCTGTGTCTGCCTTACAAATGGAGAATAGACTATGCACCTGAAAGTCAGTAGAGCCTGTATCAACATCGCCGCCACGAGTCTCGACAAGACCGCTGTTGTCTACTATGACCCGGGTGAGTGAATCCTGTATAGCGGCTTGATTTCTTAACTCGAGCTTATACTCGAATTCTTCCCAGCCAAATACTTCTTCAGGGTAATCCACGATATTAGCAGAGGCGAGAACGAAATTGTTGTTTGGGTCGAACGACACGACAATAGTCGAGAAATGCGGAATCTCGGCACTGAGTGTAAGGTTACCGGTTGTATTGTTCAGACTCGTTGTGGTGACGTTTAGCAATTCCAGTTCATCGCCACTACCAAGGATAACCAACGGCAGTCCAAAATCAGCCCCCTGTGATGCTTGTCCGAGAGACAGGTTTAGGATAGCGGGTTGCTCAAACCGGGTACCATCCGGTGCAAAATCGAAAGCAATATCGATTGGAATTTCTTCAAAAATCGTATCTAGTGCCGTCGTATCCAGTTGCGTAACTGATATTTCGGTATCGGCTGTGACTGATCCTGTTGGGAAACTGAGGCTCAGGGATCCGTCAGCACTCTCTATTGAACCTCCATCGGCGGCAGATATGGTTGCGCTTTTCACGATGGGTATAGGTATGGTTCCTTCCGGCGAGGAGCCGCCATCGCTGCAACTGGAGGTGGCAATTATTATCAGGGCAAGAAGTGCAGGCCTGGTCAATGGTTTCTCTCCGGCTTTATTGAGGTTTCCAGATTGGACAATTCTGGTGTTTTTCGCTACCCCCGAAACAGGGGGGTTTAATTACATCTATAGAAGCGGTAAAACGGACCCGTGAAAATATACTTACCACATTGTCGGCCAGAGGTCCCCCTGGGTCTTGCACTGCTACAAATGTTATTGCTCATGTTGATGCTGTCGGTGTTACAGAATGCTACTGCCGCAACGACCTACAACCTGAAGGCTGCTGAAATACAACTGTCAGATGCCAGGACACCGCCAACCAGCGGTCAATGGGCGCCAGTAGAACTACCCTATCTCTGGCCCGGTAAAGATCCTTTACCACAGAGCATCTGGTTTCGGTTTAGGTTGGAAGATGGACAGTACCAACAAGCCTTTTACGTCTGGCGATTTTCGATGAACCTGAGCGTCTGGTTGAATGGTGAATTCCTGGGTGATGGTGGGAAATTTGAAGAGCCTATCTCCCGTAACTGGAACCGCCCATTTCTGTTTCTGTTGCCAAAAAGTGCGTGGCATTCCCAGACAAACACAATTCAGACAAACATAATTTACGTGAGATTAGGCGTCTACCCAGGGTGGGGTGGCATGGCGCCGCCGACGTTGGGTTCATATGATGCGCTTCGCGCTGCCTATGACTCGAGAATGATGAGCCAGATAACTTTCAACCAGGTTACAGCGTTTATTCTATTGTTTACGGCTGTTCTCGCTTTCATGTTATGGGCTGCTGACCGACGTTCAACCCTGTATGCGATTTTTGGTTTTGTCTGCCTTGCCTGGTCAACCTATAGCTTCAACAACTTTGTGCAGGAAATCCCTTTCAGTGCCAAATTGTGGTGGGCGATGGTTCATAGCGGCATCGAGTGGTACGCGGTGACACTAGCCTTGTTCGCACACCGCTTGTATGAAATAAACTGGGCGCGCTGGCCAGACAGATTCCTTTTGGGATTTGGTATTGTTGTAACTATTTACTATTTTTCAATAGATCTATATACGCTCGCAATCACCAATAATTACCTGCACCTTGTTTCCCTTGGCATAGCCTTTTACATGGTCCTTCTCTCGGCCTATTGCAGCCTGCAGAAACCCACGGTAGAACGTATTTCGTTTCTCGGTTGCATATCGCTGGTTTTTATATTTGGCATTCATGACCTTGTGATGAATTCAGGCATTGTTGTAGAAATGTGGCAAACCCAGACTTTTTTCTCCCAGCTGTCAGCACCGATATTGATCCTGACGATGTTTGTGATTCTTACCAGGCGATTCATCTTGAGAATGGTTAAGCAGATCGATGCGGAGTACCAAATCAGGAGCGAGCGCGAAAGGATATTTGCGGACATACATGATGATGTTGGCAGCAAGGTCCTTTCATTAGTTTATGCTGCAGAAACTGAATCCCAGGCGAATCTGGCAAGGGATGCCTTAAGGGAAATCAGAACAATTGTGACAGGTGCTATTCGAACCAATGCCAGTATCGAATTGTTATTTGCCACATGTCAGGCAGAATCACAGGAGAGATGTGATGCCGCTGATATTGAACTCTCCTGGACGATACAGGGAGATGGGGCAGGCCAAGCGTCAGATGCAATGCAATATCACGTACAGCGAATTGTAAGAGAGCTCATGACGAACTGCCTGAAACATGCGGTGACCAGGAAAATTGACGTCAATATCAGCATCGGAAAAACGTCAATTAATTTCACTATTCGGGACTATGGAAATGAAGCGAGTGAATATGCTAACTTATTAAAGAAGGGGACAGGTGTGGCCAACATTGTAAAGCGGGCAACAGAACTCAAGGGAACCGTGGATTGGAGCAATGCTTCTCCGGGCTGGCGGGTTACCATAGGCCTTCCGTTGTGAGTGCTGCGGTGCAGTCGGCAGAACAAAAACGACCTAACCCTCGCCACTGTCTTATTGTAGAA
>CAZAZB010000179.1:0-8148 GCA_964489485.1 uncultured Pseudomonadales bacterium
GGCTGGGG
Source organism: uncultured Pseudomonadales bacterium (assembly GCA_964489485.1). Classification (GTDB taxonomy): domain Bacteria; phylum Pseudomonadota; class Gammaproteobacteria; order Pseudomonadales; family Azotimanducaceae. The sequence continues at coordinate 9 of CAZAZB010000179.1, forward strand.
CCTACTCTTTCCTTGCACGGAGCTCTTCGGATTTAACACGTCTCAGGACTTGTTATTTACAGCTGACTTTTGCTCCTGGTTGCTTGTGACATAGTCACCATCGAAGGATAACAAACCAGCCAGGTGTATATTCGCCTCACTTGACGGCATAAGCTCAACACTCTTTTCAAATGCCTCACGCGCCTTCTCTCTCTCGCCCGACTCCTCATACAAGCGACCAAGGCACAACTGCAGGGCAGCATCATCAACATGTTTTTTATGCCAAATTTCTACCTGTTTCAACCTCTTTGATAAAGTCTTGTTCCCCAGGCTTCCATAGACTTGAAGCAGTTCAGGCGTCCAGTTGTCGTTGATCGCTGATCTCAGAACAGATTCCTTTTCATTCTCGTCCGGCATGACGGAGCAATAGGCTGTCACCAGATCAGAATCAAACCTCACTTCTTTAGGGAGGTTTTTGTAGATGATCTTCAGTCCATCCTCTGTTAGACCAGATTCGCCCATTCGGGCCAATACAATTTGTTTTTGAAAGGCCACGAACTCAATCTTACCCATAGACTTTTTGAGTGCAGGTAACATTTCTAACAATCCCTCCCAATCCGCTAGATGAAACATTGCATCTTTACGAAGAGCAAGAATAGTCGCATTTACCTTGACACCATCGACCGCAGCAAGAGATTTCTCCCAATCACCTTCTGCAGCACTCATTTGTGCCGCAGCAACGGCTGCAGCCTGTTCAATTCCTGAATCCTGCAACCTGCTTTCTTGAAGGTACTTTTCCCGCGAGCCATAGTTCCCCTGCCGATCTGCTGCCTGGGCTGCTAGTATCAAATTAATAGCACCTGACTCATTGTTGTTAGCGCCACTAACCAAGAACTTTTCTGCCCGATCAAATTCACCCTCCAGAAAGTGTTTGATTCCTTTTGACGTAAGATCGTGGGCGCGATTTTTCTTTCGATCTTGCTGCCAACCACGGACATATCCACCGCTGTTGGCAAAAATCCTGAAGAACTTCAAACCGTAGTAAACGACCAGGACAATGGCAAGAATCAGAACGATCGCAACCCACAAGCTTGTCTGAAGACTATATCCATCATAGGAAATCAAGACATAACCTGGATCTCTTGAAATAAGTGTACCGACCCAACCTGCAAAAACGATAACACCAAGCAATAGAAGTAAGGACCGCTTCATCATTCATTCCCTGCTTGATGGAACTCAGACATCAGTTGACGCACCTCGCGTAACGACGCTGTAATATCTGGCAGGGTTTGCTCAACATTTATCTCCAACAGAACTCCGAGGCTCTCGACCATGGCGATGGTTGCAACCTGTTGTGGATCGAAATAGCGCTCAACCCAGTTTTTCGCTTCCTTCAGGCTTGTTGAGTAAACCTTGTTATTCCCTTCCAGAAGTGCAATTTGTGACACTTCAAGTTTCAGGATTAAATTTTGTCTCAGATAATAGACTTCTTCTGGCGGCAGGATTCTCGACACCGCCACTTCATCCCGGCGAAAGTCAATTAGCGTCGCCAGCCTATTCACGGCTTGATTCAGGAATTTCAATACACGACCGAGGATACCTTTTTGAGCGTTTTCATCTGGCATGTCGGTGACATTTCCGGGTAGATAGCCTGGCTCTGGCTGGCGTAGATCATTCACTTGACCAACCAGCGCAGAGAGGCGCAAATAAATACCTTCCCTGTCAAGCAGGTTGACCGCTTCTAACGCAGCAATATCGACTGCCATGGCTTCTCGCAGAGCGAATGCCGTCAAGCCTCTGGCGTCAGCGACAATATCATCTGCTGCTCTAAACATAGCAAGAGCTCCCTGTGGGTCTTTCTCCATCAAGACTCTCTGATTGGCCATCCGCAACAGGTATTCGACCTCCGCAAGAAGCCAGTCTTCGCCGGTTGTACTGGATTCCGAATCGAGGTCTGAAATACGGGACTTCATTTCATTCAGGGTTGACTGTAACTGGCTGAAATTGGCATCGACTTCTCCTTTCAGTGACTCGCCCCTCTGCATTTGTGTCTCATTCAACCCGGAGATTCGTCCGGCGAGATCAACCACTTTCTGCTGACTATCTCGAGAAGCAGATTGCAGTGCATCCATCTGAATCTTTAGCGACGCCTCTCCCGCATCTTCTTTTCCAATTGTTTGAAGGTATACCGAATAGCTGCCTAATCCGATCGCCACAAGAGAAAGCAAAAGCGCAAAGAAAATAACTGCAGATGAACCTCCCTTCTTTTTGTCACTCGACGATTCATCCGGACCGGTCGTCGCTTCATTCAGGTTGTTTGAATCTTCCTCAGACGCCTTCTCCATTTGTTCAAACGCCTCGTTCAACCGATCATCCTGTTCAGTCTTTTCGTTGTCAGCCTTCGAGTCTGTCATCTTTCCACCAGATACCTGTCTTAACCCTTACATTAATCACAATTTCCATCTCCTGCGAAATACTTAGTTGCCCGGGGAACGTCGGGTTAACTTCAATATTTCCAATACCAGAGCTTCATCATCGACTCCCGGGGCAATGTGCACACCTTGAGTCGCCCAACTAACTGCCGCTGAAGCGATGCGTTCAGAAGGGACCACCAGTTGCAGTTTACCAATTTCTGACGCATTTAGAGAGGCACCGAGATTAACAAGACTTGCCAAACTGGTCACGACGGCAATATCGACACCGGTTTCTTCTATATCTCGGGATAGCCGCGAATCATGTGCCGGACATGCACTGTCGTAGACACCAAGATACTGAACCTCGGCCCCTCGGCGGCCAAGTTCGTCGGCTAACAATTCACGACCATCTGTGCCGCGAACAATCAGTACCTTGCGGTTTTTCATTTCCTGCAGACCTGGCAGAGCGAGTAATCCTTCACTACTCGCTCTTAAGGGGTACTCGGCCTGAATAAGGAAACGCTGGAGCTCATCGGCCGTGGATTTCCCGACGGCATACCAATTGAGTTCAGGCCATTGTGGCCAATATTGCTCTAATAATGGGACGCCAAATCGAACGGCATTCCTGCTAATAAAAATAATGTCGTCAAACTGATCAAGGTTTAACACAAAATTCTTGTCCAGTGGGGAAAGTTGAATCCGCTCAATCACCAGCATGGGGTGTGTAACAGTCGATATACCGTGGTGTTCCAGTAACTGCCGAAGATTCTCATTTGAACCTGCTGGCCTTGTTAGCAACACGCAATGCTCGATAGCGCTGGACGTCATAGCGTTACACCGGTAGTCAAGTTATGCCTACTATTACCCAACACCTTCGATCAACCTGGCGGCACCCTGGTCCAACAATGCCGCTGCAACCTGCCGTGCGAGTTCTTGCCCCTCATTTGAAGGTCCACTGCGATTCACTGAAAGCTGTTGCTTGCCCTGTTCATCACTCACAAAGGTACTAAAATGAATGGCATCATCCTTGAACTCGGCGAAAGCGGCGATGGGCAGATTACAGGTTGCTCCCAGACCTGCCGTGATCAATCGTTCACAGGTAACACAGAAACTGGTCGCGCTGTGATCAATAGCCGCTAAAAGATCATTAACCCTTGAATCATCAATTCTACTTTCAATGCCGACAGCACCCTGTCCGGCCGAAGGTATGCAATCGTCAGTTGAGAGATATTCCGATATACGATCCTGCAAACCCAATCGCTCAAGGCCTGCGGCGGCCAGGAGAATGCCATCAAAATTTCCTGCAGCCAGTTTTTCCAGGCGAGTACCAACATTGCCTCTTAGCTCAATATAGTCGAGCTCAGGATAATGCGATTTTAATTGCAATCGCCTGCGAAGGCTTGAAGATCCAATCCGACCCCCTGTCGGGACATCACTGATTGAATCATATGCCAACGAAACAAATGCATCACGAGGGTCGGCTCGTTCACAGATTGCGCTGATGGCCAACCCGTCTGGAAGTATTGACGGCACATCTTTCATGGAGTGAACCGCAATATCGACCTCACCATTAAGCAGGGCTATCTCCAGCTCTTTGACAAATACACCCTTACCACCAATCCGACTTAGCGGTGACGATTTGTCCCTGTCGCCCTGGGTCGTCATGCCAACGATCTCCACCTTAAGGCCAGGGTGTGCTGAGCGAAGAGCATCCTGAACATAGTGTGCTTGCCACAACGCCAGGGTACTTTCTCTCGTTGCGATCTTAATCTGGTCAATCATCTTGATGGTCTAATCCTTCTTTCTAAACTATCTGGGTATTCTACACCGGTTAAAGCCAACAGGGCGCTAGCGTAGAACCAGATACAGTATTCGGATGGAAAACACTGCCATCGAATGAATGCGTGCAACCAATAAAAAAGGCGGGCTACTTTTGCAAGCAGCCCGCCTCTTCGCAGAACCCATCACTTCTCGAAAGCTGGCCCTTCTAAAGCTTAACTCTAAATAGCTTAACTCTAGATAGCTTAACTCTAGATAGCTCGACTCTAGAAAGCTCGACTCTAGAAAGCTCGACCCTAGAAAGCTCGACCCTAGAAAATCGAGTCATACCTCTGCGTGATTCCATTACAACGCCTGCACAAGTCGCCTCAGTCCGGAAACATGCCGCCGACTCACATCCAGTTTTTCTTCAACGCCACGCATGCGCACCTGATAATGTCCAGTGGAGTCTCTTTCAAGACCTTCAAGATGGTTCATCATGACCAATGCATTTCGATGGATACGCACAAGCTTGTCACCAAATTCCGTTTCCAGTTCACGCAAAGTATCATCAATTAGAACCTCGCCTTTGTCGTGCCGGACCGTCACGTACTTATGATCAGCCTGAAAGAACCTGACTTCCGTGAGAGGAATAAGCTCGATTCCGCGTCTTGTCTTGGCGCTAATATGTGTACGGCTCCTGGTGCTATCGTCCTCGATCTGTCCCGTGGCCATCTGTTTCTGAATCTTGTTAATCTGGCCAACCTTGGACAGCGCATCACTCAGCACCTCTCTCCTGACGGGTTTAAGCAGGTAGCCCGCTGCATTAACATCAAATGCCTCAATGGCATGTTCACCAAAAGCTGTGCAATAAATTACGGCTGGAGGCGACGCAAGTGCTGCCAACTGTTCACCTGCCTGCATACCGTCCATTCCGGGCATCCGAATATCCAGCAACACGACATCTGGTTCGTACTCAACTGCCTTTTGAACCGCTTCATCACCGGTTGTTGCCTCTGCCACGACCTCATAACCCTCCAGAGTCGCAACCATTCTGACAAGCCTTTCTCTGGCTAATTTTTCATCATCTACCACTAGTACTTTCATTCGCGTCACCTCATTGGTCATTCGTTCTACTACCCGAAACCCCTCTAGATTTCGCGGGCGTCAAAACGTCCACAAGACCCAAGTTACTCCTTTCCCGATACAAAACTGCGACCTACCGCACAAAAACGCGGAATGAGTACCATTGATACACTCAAAATGTGATGCCCATCACAAAACCTTGCGACTGTATTCGGATACGCCACGGGATATGAACCCCAATCGTGGTTCCGGCACCTTAAGCCAATACACAAACCTTCTCAGGAAAGGGGGTAACTGACTTCCGTTGTGAAGATAGAAGCATCTTCCCTGGACTTAACAGATGCCCTCGGGCCATAGATTGCCTCTAGCCGCCGGCGGGTATTATCTAAAGCCATTTTGTTGCCCTTTCCATGGGAATGATGACGACTGGCGACAGGATTAGTAATAACCAGCATCAACACATCTGACCCCTGGGTAATATCGACTGTCACAGTACCTCCCTCGGGCAGTGGCTGTATGCCGTGGTAGATCGCGTTTTCGAGCAGGGGCTGAAGCGTTAACATCGGTATTCGGATCTGGTCTGTATCGACGTCAACCCGCCAGACCACCTTCAGGCGCTCATCGAGTCGGAGGCTTTCGATATGGACATACTTTTCGCAAAGCTCGATCTCTTCTCTCAGGAGAACAGGCTGGTCACTACTATCATTCAGGCTGGCTCGAAATAGCACAGACAGATCTTCAACAACTTCCTCTGCGAGTTCAGGATCAACACTGATCAGGCTAGCAATGATATTCATACTGTTAAAAAGAAAATGTGGGCGAATTCTGGACTGTAATGCCTGGATCCTGGAATTGAGTTCAGCTTGTTCCTGTTGTCTTAGTTGGTGTTGAAGATAAAAGTAACGAAATGCGATCCCTGTCATCACCGCTGAAATCAACAGGTTGCGAATAACACTACCCGTTTGTTGCTCATTCCAACCGGCTTCACCTATCACGAGAAACCATTCAGCCAGAATACTGAAAAGCAGGGTAAGAAGCATGATGAGCAGAAAGCTGGTGATTGTGGCGACAATCGTAGAAATGCCCATCAGATAAGGTCGCAGACGGCAGACGAGTGCCGCAGAAAGGAGTACAACCCACTGCACAAAAAGTGAACCCAGACCTAAATCTATCCAACTAAAGTCAATAAAAATTGAATTCGCCATCACCATGACAAAGACCAACAACTCGGCCACAAGGACAAGAAACAGAATACTTTGTGGCTCGCACAAATTTGGCAAGAAAAAATCTTCTTCAGGCTTTTCTGACAAGCATCACTCCCAACAATATTGTACCGGACCCAGTGAACCTACCGGTGGTAATGGCAATTATGCCTGTTGACGGGGCCTTACTGCTATAATCGCGCCACATTTCAATCAAGGTAAATCTTGTCGTGGCGACAAAGTCGGAGAAAGCAGACACAAAGAAATTATGGGATGGGAGGTTCACCGAGGCCACCGATGCCTTTGTGGAGGCATTTACAGCATCTATTACCTTCGATCAAATTCTGGCACCCTACGACATTGCAGGTTCAATCGCTCACGCAACCATGTTGAACAAGGTTGGCATTATCAACGGCAATGAGTTCAGCCAGATGAAATCTGGTCTGGAAGAGATTTTAGATGAGGTTAACGCTGGCGCTTTCCAGTGGTCAATAGCACTTGAAGATGTTCACATGAATATCGAACAGGCTTTAACACAGCGAATTGGCGACATTGGGAAAACACTGCATACCGGCCGGTCACGAAATGATCAGGTGGCAACGGATATCCGTCTCTACTTGCGAGAACAGATTGACCAGATTCTGGTTAAAATACGAATCTTACAGTCAGGCATCCTCGATCTCGCTGGTGATCACATCGATACCATTCTTCCTGGTTTAACGCACTTGCAGGTAGCGCAGCCAATCGTCTTCGCACATCACTTGATGGCCTGGTTCGAAATGATTGACCGCGACTATCAACGCCTGGTGGACTGTCGGAAACGGGTGAATATCATGCCTCTGGGTGCCGCTGCTCTGGCGGGCACCAGTTTCCCCATTGACCGTCATCTAACAGCAGAATTGTTGGGTTTCGACGATGTTGCCCTGAACTCACTGGATGCTGTGAGTGATCGAGACTTTGCCATCGAGTTCACCGCCGCCGCCAGTCTATTGATGATGCATTTGTCACGTTGGTCCGAGGAAATGATCCTATGGTCGTCCCCACAATTTGCTTATATAGAATTGCCCGATCGGTTTTGTACAGGGTCCTCGATTATGCCGCAAAAAAAGAATCCGGATGTACCAGAACTGGTTCGTGGTAAATCAGGAAGAGTATTTGGTGCACTCACAAGTCTACTGACCCTGATGAAAGGACAACCACTGGCCTATAACAAGGACAATCAAGAAGACAAAGAACCCCTTTTCGACACCGTCAATACCGTCATCGCCTGCCTGACAGCCTTTGCAGATATGATCCCTGCAATGGTGCCGCAAAAAGAAAACATGCGAAATGCCGCCCTGAGGGGCTACGCTACTGCAACAGACCTCGCGGACTATCTGGTCGGTAAAGGTATTCCGTTTCGCGATGCCCATGACATCGTTGGCAAGCTGGTCGCTCTTGGATTAGATCAGGGCAAAGATCTGTCAGAATTATCACTGGAACAGCTACAATCTGCATCCATGTCAATTGACTCTGATGTCTATAAAGTTCTAACACTTGAAGGTTCGGTCAACGCGAGAAGTCACATTGGCGGCACGGCACCGGGGCAGGTATCCAGGGCCATGGCGGCGGCGAGAATCCGAATAGTCTCATAAAGGTTGTGGAGTCTAGGAGCTTGTCCGAGAATAGGAGCCGTAGCGAGGGCTCGACTGGTTGAGTCAG
>CAZAZB010000180.1:0-8119 GCA_964489485.1 uncultured Pseudomonadales bacterium
GCATCGTTGTTGAGAAACATGCGGGAGGTGTAACGCCCTCGATATGGCAGAAGAAATTTAAAAAATATTTTGAAGCCGGCACTGAGCAGGCAGTCGCTGAACAAAGCGGAGATAAACCATGAGTGTTTTAAGCTCAATTTTAATACCGGTACACGGTGCAGGTAAGCCTTTGGTTGCAAAAGTGAATGCTGATGTTTTGTTTCATCAAAGCTTTATAGCGTTTTTACTGGTGCTTGCAATGTTGATGTTTTCAAGCATTGCTAATGCGCGCTTTGAAGCACACACATTTCCCAGTGCACAGGCTGAAAAGGATTACGCCGAACTGGTGCAGGAGTTGCAGGTAAAGTGCCCTGACTCACACATCACTCTCGCCATACCGAAAACACGACTTTGCCAGGGAGACTCGAAAAGTAATTCACCATTCGCCATGGGAGGTGCAATGGACTCCTCCAGTAGCATTTCATCACCTTGACCCGTTTTCATTTATTTTCCATCTAAGTTTTCAATTGGGCTCTTCGGTATCAGGTACCGAATCAGGAACGATCGCTACACCGATCATTGAATCCCGGGTGATCAGTTCCGCCAGCTTGTCTTCACTCAACCCCAATGTCGTCGCTGGTTGCTGCGGTAGAACCATGTAGCGTACTTCCGCGCTGGAATCCCAGATCCTGATCTCACTGTCAGATGGAAGGTCGAGGCCCATCTCTGCCAGAACCAACCTCGGCTCGCGCACAATCCTCGAACGGTATTGTGGGTCCTTGTACCATCTCGGTGGTAATCCCAGGACAGCCCAGGGATAACAGGAACACAAGGTACAGACGACGGCATTGTGAACCTCATCCGTATTCTCCACAACAACCAGTTTATCGACCTGCCCTCCTTCAAAGTTGAAGGACTCTATCGCACTGGTTCCATCTTCAAGCAGCAGTTGCTTGAACGCTGGATCAGTCCAGGCCCGCGCAACAACCCTTGCACCATTCAGCGGACCTACACGCTCACTGTAGCGTAGTATGACATCTTCAATATCCTCCGCGGATAGCAGACCTTTTTCAACTAAGATCGCTTCCAACGCTTCCGCGCGAATCGCCTGGGGTTCGGTCTCGTGTTTATGTTCAGCCATCAGCATCTCCTTGCGCAACCGGGCTCAAGTAGGGCTCAAACAAATCCAGACTCACCCTGGTCTTGATCTCGCCATTTCCCCACAATTCCTCCCCGGTGAATTGAACCGTATAGAGGTGTTGGGGATCTTCTCCTAATCCATGAGCATTGCTATCAGGATACACCCAGGCATCATGGGCGAGAATAATAAGCCCAACTTTGTTTCTTGCATAGGCAGGCAAGCGGGTATGGCCAGATTTCACCTGGTGAGCCGTACGAACCCTGTCCCCTGGTTTGAATTTGGCAGCCCTGCTGATCTGTCGAAAGGCTGTCCGCTCTGTTGAAGCAGAACCCTGCGGCTCTGGTTTGGGGTTCGGCCTTGACGCAACACGATCAAAGGCGCTCCCTCCCACTTGACGAACCTTTTCGTCAATTGATGCACGGGTAACAATGTCTGCTTCAATCAGCAGGCTCTCAATGCCGCCTAGCCACCGGCCATAATATCCATGGGACAAATAAGCCACCGGGTCAATTCTCTCGATAGCATGTCGGAATCGGTCAGTATTGTTCCAGGCACCTGCAGCCGCACCCGCATTGGTCATTGCAAAAACCGCTGCTTCCCACTTTTCATGGAATACCGGTTCATCTTCTTCGAGCGTCACTCGACCAAAGCCGTGTTTACCGCCTATGTCATGTATACCATCCATCAGATACGCTCGCTCTCCCTTTGTAGAATACCTTTATCCAGCGCTTGCCGGATGTTCATGTACGCCTTTTCATCCAAACCGAACCGCGTAAATATGAGTGCTGCACCAAGATAACAGACCAGTGGGAATAAGGCATAAAGAACCAGCAGGGCAAATTTAGCTTCATCAGTCTGCTCGACATTAGGCACAAATCCGGTGGCACTGAGCACGAACCCTGTCACCATCAGTGTCAGACCGGTGGCGCTCTTGAAGACGAAATTCCATGTGGCAAAATAAGCACCCTCTTTGCGCTTCCCGGATTTATATTCATCGTAGTCAATCACATCCGCCTGTATGGACGGCGCAACAACGGCGCCACTCCCTGCCCCCAGACCACAGATAAAGGCCAGAACACTGATCAGGATATCAGAGCCCTCTTTCAGGAAAAACATGGAACCAAAACCCAGCCCTGTGACCAACATGGAGAAGATCCACATATTTTTCTTGCCGATTTTCCTTGAGAGTGGCAACCAAAGGGGCACCGACAAAACGGACGGGACAAGATACAGCAGGATGTAAATGACTGTTTTCTCCGGCCGACCCACGACATATTCAGCGACATAGGGCGTCAGAATACCGATCGTTGCCCCACCAAGGCTTTCTACCAGAAAAACAATCAACAGGATTCTGGCATGTTTGTTTCTAAAAACATCACCAAAAGCAGTAAACGGATTGGTTTCGCCCCTCCCCTGATAGTCGACCCTTTCCTTGATGTTGATATACATCCAGAGAATCAATATTGCCGTCGCACCTCCCGCCAGCACAGAGATGTAAAAGGCAAGTTCGCGGACATTTTCGCCCGTAATTAGAAGGTGCATCGCCACCAGTGCCAGTAGAGAGCCAGAATTCCAAATCATATGGCGCAAGCCGAAGATCTTTGTCCTCTCGTGATAGTTATCACTTAACTCTGCCCCGAGCGATGTATGGGGCACAGAAAAGGCGGTCATGGCGGTGTAAAAAAGCACAACCGCGATACCCATCCACACGATATTTCCCAGGCTGCTAAGGCTCGCTGGCGGATTCCACATCATGTAAAAAGTTAGAACGATGGGTACGATCGATGCCAGCATCCAGGGTCGTCTTCGCCCTGACTTCAGGTTGGTTCGATCACTAAAGTAACCCGCGAGTGGATCAGTGAATGCATCCCAGAGTCTGGAGACGAAAAAAATGAGCCCCATGGCCGCTGGAGAAATAAGCAACTCATCGGTTGCGAACTTCATCAGATACAGACTCACCATGAAGAACATAAACCCCACACCAACCGTGGGTAAGTTGTAGTTGATGATGGTTGCGAGCGGAAGCTCTACACCTGGGGATTTCGTTTGTTGGGTGCTCAAGCGTATGTCTTACAGACAGGTTGCATCAGACACCCACTTGGTTCTCTTCGGGGCACTACCCCGATAGGAAGTCGATATCACTTCAGATAGTTTGAGTTCGAACAGTCTATGACGACTCGACGGTCGAAAGCTGGATATTGATTCCGCGAGAAGCCTCATGTCCTTATCGTCTACTTTCCTGGCTATCCCTGTCATTTGGAATTCTCCACTACTGCCTGAACTATCATTCATTGAACAATGTAAGCAGTAGTGACCATTTGCAGCAAGGTCACCGGCTTTCAGCGAATCAGCCTCAACAAATAAAAAGCAGTGCCCTTTCCCGATCACTGGCGTCACCGGATGGGCTCTTGGTTGACCGCTCTTGCGAATCGTCGCCAGATAGGCAACCTTGCCGTCCAAACGGCTCAACCCAAAAGTAGCAAGTTCGGGCATCTCTTGTTCAAGCTCCCGCCATGAAGACAACGGCTGACCCTCCAGTAGAAAAAGACGGCCCTACTCTATCATGGTTAATTACTGCTAAACCCAATTTGTCCTGAATATTGTCCAGGGAAGCGGTTAAAACATCCAGGCGTCTAACTTCCGGACAAATCATTTTCTGGCCAGAACCCACTTCTTACCAGGTCAGCTTCGTACGAAACCACCTTCTTACTAGACCATATTTGATCCAGCTAACACAGTCACTGGTTGATCCATTGAAATGCCTAGCGTGGAGGCGACACTGGACAAATGGCTCATATAATTACGCCACCTGCCAACAGAGGTGCGGTAGAGTGGTTGACGGATCTGTAGGAAACTCGCCGTCTTGACAACACGATCAGTCTTGTAGAAATCCATGCAAGCATCTTCAAATTTCAGACCGCAGTGATCAAGAATTCTTCGCGTTAGCTTTTCCTGATCAGACAACAATGCCTCGTACTCGACCTCCAGTATCCTGCCCGGATAGAGCTGCATCCAATGCTCCATCAATCGATCATAGGTCTGATAAAACTGAGCCAGATGATTAATATCAAAGCTATAGTGTTGGCCACTGGTGAAATTCTGAAAGAAACATGACAAACAGGTATCCAGGGGATGACGTTTGGTGTGAATAATAGTTGCCCGCGGAAACATCTGCAGGATCAATCCAAGAAACTGGAAGTTTAGCGGATGTTTATCCACCACTCGTGCATAGCCATGACTTTCCTCTATTTTTGCGATCCTCTCTCTGTACTCACTGGCGAGGAGCGAATATCCACCTGCCGAAATCATCGGCATACAATGCGGATAGGCTAGTGTAGAACCACCGATTCTTGTCGCAGAACTCACGACGAACTTCATATCGTTCAGCTCTCCTGCACCAAAGACCTGACTGTGAGATGCCATGATATGTTCAACCAATGTTGTTCCTGACCTTGGCATACCGACAATGAACACGGGTCGTTGGTCCTGATTGCCGGAGTTTCTTCCTGCCAGACGGCGGTTGTAGGTGTAAATCGTGTCGCTTACCTGCTGGCGGAAGGCGGCATTGTCAAACGACTTATGGGCATGGCGGTTTCCAGCGACATAGTGCTTAAAGGCTTCATCATAAATTTTTAGGTCATCGTATATCTTGCCTGCCGTGAAGTGAAAATAGCTCTTCTGTTGGTTCGATAACTCAGGCTTTTGCAATTGCTCAAGTGTGCTATCCAACAAAGGGTCACCTGGGCGGAAGGTAAACATTTCCGAGACGCCCTGGTAGGCTTCCCCATATCCTGGGTCCAGTTCGATGGCGATCCGAAATTCTTGCTCTGCCTGGCTTAGGCTGCCCATTCGTCGAAAAATACCGGCGATGTTGTGATGGAAGGGTGCCGCATTCGGCTTTAAATCTATCGCCTTGCGTATCAGCTCAAGCGCCTCGTCATTCTTATCCTGATCGCTCTTGATAAGGCCGAGTAAATGATTCCCATCGGCGCTATCCGGATCCTGTTCGAGGACTTGTTTATAGATCTCTTCGGCAGCAGGAAGGTTACCAGCAAGCTGTAGCTTTATGGCCTTTCTGAGTTCTGGCAAGGTATCCATGTTTGCAGCGTTATCGAGGCGCAGTCATTTGTGCGATAGAACCGATAAGCACTTTCGCGCTGATCACATCGCCCTTCATGGAAATAATATTCAATCCGAAAGTCTCTCCTTCTTCCAGGGAACTCGACAATCCCATCACCATCAGATGCAGCCCGCCGGGTTCAAGTGCCACCGACCCACCTGCCGGTATCACGAACTCATCCACCGCGGACATGGACATCATGCCACCTTTGAGTGTTGACCGATGTAGCATAATCTTCCTCGCCACATCACTCTCGAACCTCGCAATGGTCCAGGGTATCGCTGATTTATTTCTGAAAACACCATAGATAGCAAGTGACTGCGCACCAGGGGCTGGCGCTCTCGCCCAGGCCGAGGAAAGTTCAAATTGATCCCCCTGAGCCAGCCAGCTGGTTGCGAATAGAAGAATCAAAACAACACTGCGCAAAATCATTATTTACCTACTTCGTCTGTAAAATCGAATTATATCACCCAATGGTCGACGTCATGGTGGGCACACTCAAGCACGCAATACCGCGCATCCTACAACTAGAATGAGGCAATACATGCTGGCACACCGACCAGCGATACAATTACAATGCGTTGCACGGCAACCGGATGGAGAGGATTAATGCCTGAAGATTCAAATGAACTGGCTTTTTCGAGCAAATACGACGAACAACACTCTAACGCCTACTACGAAAAACATAAGGAAGGTTTCTGGCGTAACTTTTCAAATAATCGTGAAATTTCCGCTGCTCGAAGAGCACTCAACGCCGCAGGTAATCCAGAATCAATACTTGACCTCCCTTGCGGGGCTGGGCGATTCTGGTCGCTACTGACAGCAAGTCATGCTACCCGACTCATCGCTGCTGATTATAGTGAGTCCATGCTGAAGGTCGCATCAGAATCCCAACCAGAACACCTCACATCCAAATTTCAACTATTGCAGACATCTGCTTTCGATATTAAGTTACCCGATGATGCCATTGAAAATATTTTTTGCATGCGGCTAATACACCACATGGGAGATACCGCTGATCGACTCAGGCTATTAAAAGAATTCCATCGCGTCACCAGGAGCACAGTTTGTATTTCTCTGTGGGTAGATGGGAATTTACAATCCTGGCGAAGGAAGCGCCTGGAATCAAAACGAGCGAGAAAAGCCTATCAAAACAGATTTGTGATTCCTGCGACGACCATTGAGCAGGAATTTGAGGAGGCCGGATTCAAGATCAGAACACACATCGATGTGATGCCCGTCATTTCCATGTGGCGGGTCTATGTTCTAGAAAAAGCAGATTTAGAAAAAGCAGTTCTAGAAAAAGCAGTTTTGAAAAAAACGATTCTGGAAAAACCCTAGATGGATTATGTCGATCTACAACATTTCCTGGCGCTTGACCTACCCTATTTCGAACCCGTCAATATTCGAAGAGGCGGATGGAGCGGTGTCGCTAGAACAAATTGGGCCAATGAGGTTTATTTCGTTAAACGGCAGGTCAATCACAGCTTTAGAGATCCGTCCCGCCTGTTCAGGAAAACCCCTACACTGCGCCGGGAATACCGCAATTTCTTGAGACTTGCGCAGATCGGAATCAGAACACCAGAAGTCGTCCTCTACGCCGACAAAGCTGGAGACGCGATGATGGTGACACGAGAACTCACTGGCTACGTTGATCTGGTTGAATTTCTGAGGGATAACTCTGATTCGGCACAGAGAACCTTAACCATCAAGGCACTCCTGAGTATTACTTTAAATCTCCACAGCCACTCTCTACACCATGGGTGCCTATATGGAAAACACATCATGGTTAACACGAACGATCCGGGAGAGATCGCGATGATTGATCTTGAAAAATTAAAATATAGCCCTCGTAAAAGACACATCGCCTGCAAAGACATATCCCAACTCATCAGGCAGACTCTAGGACTATCGCCATCAGAACGCGATATCATTCTTAGCGCTTATGAAGCAGTATTCCCTGACTTTTTACAGACGCTAAATCTGGATCTGAAAAAAAAGAATTTCCCCTTGATCAATACCAGCTCACAATGACAAATCTGTACAGCGCACTACACGAAAAATTTAGTACGGCAACCGAGTTCATCCAGTCTAAAGATGGCGCAACACTAGCGTCCTATGCCGATCTGGAAAAGCGCAGCGCACAATACGCAAACCAGCTTATCCGCCTTGGCCTAAAAAAAGGTGACCGGGTGATCGTTCAGGTAGAAAAATCTGTGGAGGCACTCTATCTTTATTTTGCCTGCCTTAGAGCTGGACTTATCTATCTGCCACTGAATACAGCCTACCAAAAACATGAACTGGCGTACTTCGTCGAAAATGCGCAGCCAGAACTGGTTGTTTGTTCACCTGACAAAGAAGAAATATTCAGATCTTTTTTCGCTGGCACCATTCTACACCTTGATGCTCAGGGTGATGGCACGGCGAAGGTATCAGCTGCCACTGAATTTGATCAATTCATCACCCTTACATCTGATAAAGATGATATCGCGGCTATCCTCTATACCTCTGGCACGACAGGCAGGCCAAAAGGCGCCATGATTAGCCACGGCAACTTATTGGACAATGCACTGACCCTCCATCGTGCCTGGGGCTGGAAACAAGGAGATATACTGTTGCATGCGCTGCCTATATTTCACGTTCATGGGCTATTTGTCGCAACTCACCTCGCCGTTCTTAACGCCAGCCCGATGATCTATCTCCCAAAATTTGATCCTTTAGACGTCACCCGATTGCTCCCTCGGTCAACGGTATACATGGGCGTCCCAACCCACTATGTCCGCCTCCTGGCCAATCCGGCATTCGACTCCAATAGCTGCCAGAAGATGCGCCTTTTCACGTCGGGATCAGCACCTCTACTCCCTCAAACTTTTGAGACA
>CAZAZB010000181.1:0-1405 GCA_964489485.1 uncultured Pseudomonadales bacterium
AAACACAGCCTATAAAACATAGTGTATAATGGGGAATGAAAAGAGAAGTCGTCACTGTCAAAATATTTCCCGAGGGCAACCTCGATATCCTCTCTCAGGGCGAAGTCAACAAACTCCTGGACACCAGTCAGGGTGGCCTCTATCACTTGTTTAGAAATTGTTCCCTTGCTGTTCTTAATTGCGGCAACGACACAGATGATGTTCGCCAGTTACTCCAGGATTTTTCGGATTTTGACATCCGGGTATTACAGGAAGAACGTGGTCTCAGGCTGGAACTGACAAACGCACCCGCCGCTGCGTTTGTTGATGGACGAATGATCCGCGGCATCAAAGAACTGCTTTTTGCTGTGCTCAGAGACATTATTTATGTCAGTAATGAAATCACCAGCAATCCAGACTTCAACCCCGACACATCCGAGGGTGAGACGGATGCCGTTTTCCATATCTTAAGAAATGCCGGTGTATTGAAAGCGCATACTCCCCCCAACACAGTTGTTTGCTGGGGAGGACATTCCATACAGCGACATGAATACGTCTACACCAAGCAGGTTGGATACGAACTGGGTCTTCGCGGCATGGACATCTGTACTGGATGCGGGCCAGGTGCAATGAAAGGTCCCATGAAAGGCGCAACCATCGGACACTCAAAGCAGAGAATCAAAACCGGACGATATATCGGTCTGACGGAGCCAGGTATTATCGGTGCCGAGGCACCCAATCCAATTGTTAATGAACTGGTTATCCTGCCAGATATTGAAAAGCGACTGGAAGCATTCGTCCGTATTGCTCACGGCATCATCGTCTTTCCTGGCGGAGCAGGCACCATGGAGGAGATTCTTTATCTATTGGGCATACTATTGCATCCAGACAACAAGGGATTACCGTTACCCATTGTCTTCACTGGTCCTGAATCCGCAAGGGACTACTTTAAACGCATTGATAAATTCATTGGGAAAACGTTGGGAACAGAGGCCCAGGCCCGGTACGAGATCATCATCGATGACCCGGTCGCTGTTTCTGAATCTCTACAAAAAGGATTGAGGGGTGTTCGTAAGTTCCGTAAAGCGCGAAGAGACGCATACTTTTTCAGCTGGATGCTAAAAATGTATGAAGAGTTTCAACAGCCCTTCGCGCCTACCCACGAGAATATCGCCCGCCTCAAAATTATCCGGGATCAACCTGGTTATCGTCTGGCGGCAGATTTAAGACGTGCCTTCTCCTGTATCGTCGCAGGTAACTTTAAAGAAGATGGGTTACGCGCTGTTGAAGAACAGGGGAAATTTCAGATAACAGGCAATTCTGATCTGATGGCTTCAATGGATGAGCTGTTAAAATCCTTCGTTGAAGAGGGAAGAATGAAATTGCCAGGCCAGGCCTATGAACCTTGTTATGAGATCGTCAAGCC
>CAZAZB010000181.1:1505-3747 GCA_964489485.1 uncultured Pseudomonadales bacterium
TCTCCGAAGATCTGGTTCATTCTATCTATCAGAACTGGCAGGCATTCTTTGACAGTGATGAAAAGCATGACTATCACTACAATCAAGCAACCCACGATGGTTTCTTCCCTCTGGACAAGGCTGAAACAGCAAAGGGATTTACTGTCAGGGATATCAAGGAGTACTTCCACTATTACCATTGGGGTCAATGCCCGGTGGAACTCAAGGAAGAGTTATCCGCTTACTATGACTCAACCATCGCACTTGCCAGTGAGTTATTAGGTTGGGTGCATACTTTTTCACCCAAAGAAATATCCGCTAACTATCGGGAACCTCTCTCCGGGATTTTGCAGGGAAGTGAACAATCATTACTCCGCGTGCTGCACTACCCACCTATTACTGGTGATGAAAAGGAAAATGCCATTCGTGCGGCAGCACATGAAGACATCAATCTTCTCACCATATTGCCTGCTGCAAACGAACCTGGATTGCAGGTTTTAACAAGAGAAGACGAATGGATTGATGTGCCTTGTGAATTCAATACGCTGATCATCAACACGGGGGATATGCTTCAAGAGGCGTCAGAAGGCTATTTCCCCTCAACAACCCATCGAGTGATAAATCCGGAAGGTTCAAACAAAAGCAATTCCAGGATATCCTTGCCACTCTTTTTACACCCGCGAAAGGATGTTGTCCTGTCTGACCGCTACACTGCCTGGGAGTATTTACAGGAACGATTAAGGGAACTAGGCACCTAGGGGCCGACCTCTGGCGTCTTTTATCATTCAGTGCACTCTCGGCCTTCAATGAGCCCCGCATGACGGATAAACTCGATAACGTCATTGACCCCGGTTTCGTCTTTCAGGTTGGTGAAAATAAACGGCTTGTCGCCGCGCATTTTTCGGGCATCCCGTTCCATAACATCGAGATCAGCACCAACCAGGGGCGCAAGGTCGATCTTGTTAATGATTAGCAGGTCAGATTTGGTAATACCAGGGCCACCCTTACGCGGAATTTTGTCTCCCGCTGAAACATCAATCACATAGAGTGTTAAATCTGACAGCTCCGGGCTAAAGGTCGCCGCAAGATTATCACCGCCACTTTCGATCATCACAATATCAAGATCGGGGAACAAACTATGAAGGTCTTCTACTGCCGCAAGGTTCATAGAAGCATCTTCCCGAATCGCAGTATGCGGGCAGCCACCGGTTTCAACCCCGACGATGCGATCTGCAGACAGAGCATTATGCTTGAGCAGGAACTCTGCATCTTCCATTGTGTAGATGTCATTGGTGACGACAGCAAGTTCAAGCTCATCTCGCAGCGCCTGGCACAAAACCCGGACAAGTGCCGTTTTACCTGATCCAACAGGACCACCAATGCCAAGTCGTAATGGGGGACGTTTCATGAAAACCTCAATGTATAATTAGTGTTGCGTTTGTAACGCTAGTTTGGTGATGTGAAATTATTCAGGAGCGAAAAAGCCTGGCCGGCAGTTGTTCATGGTTGGACGACAGGATTGCCAACCCTGGCATGGAAAAGCCAATATCGTCATCCGGAATTTCCAGGGATCTATCACAAACAGCCTCAACTTCTGGCAGCAACTGCACCAGTATGCGCTGTGCTGCCGACTGTCCGAGTGGGATTAATTTAGTAGCGACACTAACCTGATTTTCCATCCAGCTCCAGACAAAGCCATTGAGCAGTACCTTCAATTCAATATTGAAACTGGCACCTGCCAGAGCAAACATGGTGACATAACAGGGCACAGCATCATCTGGCCATCGCTCAACGCCTGACAATAGTTCGGCATTCAACAATCGATAGAGCGCTCTGCCCATCTGCTGGTCTTCCAATAGCAATTCGCTGGTTTCACGAAAGGCAGCAAGCAACATATTCCATCGAAGCACCTTTGATATATTGTTGGCTTGCCACGATTGATATTGTCTAATCAGGATTGGTAAATCTAACTGACCTGGTCCACCCGGTAATATCCCTGCTATCCAGTCTCTGGTTTCCACGGCGTTAGTGACATACCCTTCCTCCACAGCGGATTCCATACCTTGTGAATAGGCATAGGCACCAACAGGTAGCGCCTGACTGACTAAACGAAGCAATTGTAATAATTGGAGGCTATTTGTCTTCATGGTTACTCACGCACCCGCGAATAATCTGGATTGTCTTTTCCTGAGACAGTTAATGTTCATTGTTAATAACGCTCATGGCTGTTAACTACGCTCATGGTTGCTAATGTTCATGGCTA
>CAZAZB010000181.1:3847-8118 GCA_964489485.1 uncultured Pseudomonadales bacterium
GGCTCATGGCTGTGATCTGGCTCATGGCTGTGATCTGGCTCATGGCCATGAGCAGTTGAATGGGAGTGGTATGCACCGTCTTCCGGATCGAATGAGGCATCGACATGTCGGACATTTGCACCAAGACCCTGCACCATATCATCAAGAACTGTATCGGTTTGATAACGAAGCCAGCCCTCACCTATCTGCAAGCTCACATGCCTGTTACCCAGATGGTAGGCGAGACGGGACAGCAATCGATTGTTGTCGGTTTCCACTTGAGAAACAGCCTCGTCAGCGGCGTCGACCTTGACCTTGTACCCGTCCTGACAAACCAGCACTTCATCCTGATGAATGACCTGCCCTCTTGCCAGGAACCACGCAAGATCGCAGGCGTTCAGTTGTAACCTCATGCGACTTTTACGACGCTGATCATAGGTCAACTGAACAGATTCATCGAAAGGAGAGCCTGCTGGTGCCAGTAGGTAACATTCTTTTATCGTTCGCTGTTGATCCGTCAAAACAGGAAATACCGTTGCGCCAGCGGTAGTTCGGACGCAGGCTCACAGGTCAGTAACTCACCATCTGCACGCACCTGATATGTTTCCGGGTCAACCTCGATATCAGGTTGATAGTCATTATGGATCATGTCGGATTTTGTCACCGTGGAACAATTGGAAACGGCAACCAGTTGTCTTTGCAATCCAAGCTGATCTCCAACACCGGCAGCTAAGGCCGCACCGCTCAAGAAACTGATACTGGTTTGTTGCAAGGCTGCACCGAAGGAACCGAACATGGGTCGATAGTGAACAGGTTGCGGCGTTGGGATAGAAGCATTCGGGTCACCCATGGGTGCTGCCGAAATCATGCCGCCCTTGATGATCATCGAAGGTTTGACGCCAAAAAAAGCGGGCTTCCAAAGCACCAGGTCCGCCAGTTTACCCGTCTCGATCGAACCAACCTCATGACTAATACCATGTGCGATAGCAGGGTTAATGGTGTATTTCGCGATATAACGTTTTGCGCGAAGGTTATCCGCATAATCATGATCTCCAGGCAATGTACCCCGCTGCACCTTCATCTTGTGGGCTGTCTGCCATGTTCTGGTGATCACTTCACCCACCCGTCCCATGGCTTGTGAATCCGATGCAATCATCGAGAAGGCACCCAGGTCATGTAAAATATCTTCTGCGGCGATCGTTTCCCGCCTAATTCTGGAATCTGCAAAAGCAACATCCTCAGGGATTTTCGGATCAAGATGATGGCAGACCATGAGCATATCGAGATGCTCATCCACTGTATTGACGGTATAAGGCCGCGTGGGATTCGTAGACGATGGCAATACATTCGGCAAGCCACAAGCCTTGATAATGTCCGGGGCATGACCGCCGCCAGCGCCTTCCGTGTGGTAGGTATGAATGGTTCGACCCGCAAATGCAGCGATGGTGTCTTCAACAAAACCCGATTCATTCAGCGTATCTGTATGAATCGCCACCTGTACATCGTATTGATTGGCGACGTTCAGGCAGTTGTTAATTGAAGCGGGTGTTGTCCCCCAGTCCTCGTGTAATTTGAGACCCATGGCACCTGCTTCTACTTGCTCCTCAAGCGAAAGAGGCAAGCTCGCGTTGCCCTTTCCCATGTAGCCCAGGTTCATGGAAAAGGCTTCCGATGCCTGTAACATTTTTCCGATATGCCATGGTCCTGGTGTACATGTTGTCGCATTGGTTCCTGTGGCAGGTCCAGTGCCGCCACCCAGCATGGTGGTTATACCACTCATCTGTGCTTCTTCGATTTGTTGCGGGCAGATGAAATGAATGTGCGCATCAATCCCGCCAGCCGTTAGGATATGACCTTCTCCGGCTATAATTTCTGTGCCCGGGCCAATGACTATCGTGACATCGGATTGGATATCAGGATTACCCGCTTTACCAATACCGGTAATCCGACCTGCCTTAATCGCAACATCCGCCTTTACAATGCCCCAGTGGTCAAGAATTAACGCATTGGTAATGACCGTGTCCGGAGAGTCCGCACTCCCCACCTGACTCTGCCCCATGCCATCACGAATAACCTTTCCGCCACCAAACTTAACTTCTTCACCATAGCGGCAAAAATCCTTCTCGACTTCTATCCAGAGCTCGGTGTCGCCGAGGCGCACCTGGTCGCCAACCGTCGGACCATACATATCCGCATAGGCGCGTTTATCAATCTTAACCATGTCAGTTACCCACTCGTCGATTCAACCTTCGGCAGCACACTCAGTCGAGTGACCCCATTGTTTCACCGCGAAAGCCATATATATTTCGATTACCAGCGATCTCCACCAGTTCTACTTCCCTTTCCTGTCCCGGTTCAAAACGAACGGCTGTACCCGCTGCGATGTTTAATCGAAAGCCTTTGGCGAAGTCCCTGTCAAACTGTAATGCAGGATTAGTCTCAGCAAAATGGTAGTGAGAACCCACCTGTATTGGTCGATCGCCCGTATTGGATACTTCCAGTTGAATGGACTTCCGGCCCTCGTTTAATTCAATCTCACCATTTGCAATACGATATTCACCTGGGCGCATACCTTGTCTCCATTCTTTTTCCAAGAGGGTTTTTGATCAGACATTTTTCTAATCAGACTGTTTACTAATCTGACTGTCTTTTCATCGGACTGTCTTTTCATCGGACTGTCTTTTCATCGGAAAAGTGTCCCTCAAATAATAGGTTCGTGAACTGTCACCAGTTTGGTGCCATCGGGAAAAGTAGCCTCGACCTGCACTTCATGAATCATCTCCGCGATGCCATCCATCACATCATCTCGCGTCAGGACATGACGACCCTGCTCCATCAATTCAGCAACGGTCCTGCCATCACGGGCACCTTCCATGATCTCGGCAGAAATCAGTGCTATGCATTCCGGATAGTTCAATTTTACCCCTCTTGCAAGGCGCCTCTCTGCCAACAACGCAGCAGTAAAAACAAGCAGCTTGTCCTTTTCTCTGGGACTCAGTTCCATGAATGATTACTCCACTTCAATATCTGACAGAATATCATGTATTCCATATTCTCGGGTGCTCCCAGGAGACTTCACTTTCTGTTTTGAGCAATTTTTTTAGCTGCTCAAAATTCTTTTTGCATAGGCTCACCTTGGGACCTTGATAGCGAATGATGAGGATCTCATTTTTCCTTGTAACACCCGCTTTGACATCATCGCTTAACCAACTCTCCACCATTTTTTGAATTCCGCCTAACAGGGGTAATAATTTTGGACCACTCAAAATAGCGGTGGCGAAAACAAGAGACCCACCCAATCCCCAGTGTTTCACCTGAATAGGCGCCCGGTCGCCATGGCCAATTGTCTCTGGACCTAGATCATCGTTATTTTCGTCTCTGTTTGACGCCCGGTTAACATCTAGCAAGAATCGTTCCTTGAGCTGTACAATACCATCAGAAATAAGACTGAAATCCTGTTGAATACGCCCATGATCGAACCTCTCTCCACTCGCCTGACGCCCAAGAACAGTGATATCCCAATAGAACAGATGACTATCTCGAGAGACCGAGAACTCTGTTTGAAGATGAGCATCGCAGCCACAAAAGTAAATGGATTCCTGGGGTAACCAGGCGAGTGATGCACCAGACTGGAGCGCCCAGGTCACTTTCTGCCTCTGTTTTGCCCCTGCGATGACACGGTAAAATTTCCCGGCAGCAGGTGTTGTTAACAAAGCATTGGCGCCGCTCTCTAATCTGCCCCTAATATCGAGTACATCATTACCGACAAAGCCTCCTGGCGGATGCAATACATAGACGTGGCACTCGCTGGAATTTTCAAAATAGAATGGCTTCTGTACTCTCAATGGACCCTGATGGGCGCATTTGATCATTCGGGTTCTGGCATCCTTCTGGTCGAACCCGAGTTCGAGTGAAGCATGCCAACCTTCGGGTTGTTCTATAACTGAAATTTCTGACTCCTCTCATTTACAAATGTAACACGCCAGGCCCAGAGTCTCAGGCGGTGATTTCATACGCCGAGGCTAAAAGTTAGGGTACCTACCATTTGTCTATACAATCAAGTTATTATCAGAATGGTAGTGACTGTCCGAATGGATTGCGAGAATGGACCAGACTAAGGAAACCAGAGAACGCCAGAGTTCAACAGTACTGACACGCACTGCATGTACTGCCCTGCAACCCTATGTAGATACATTCTGGACCACTGATGCCAGGACAACAACTTGTAATGGCGGGCAACTTGAAGCAGTTCTACCCACCGGCAGGGCACATATTGTTATTCGACTGAATAG
>CAZAZB010000182.1:0-2347 GCA_964489485.1 uncultured Pseudomonadales bacterium
CCTAGTAGGCAGGCGCCTGAAAACGGTCGAGACGACGATAGCCGAGCGCTTCGGTGAGATGGGGAGTGTGGATGCGTTGCGCACCTTCAAGGTCTGCGATCGTTCTGGCAATTTTCAGAATTTTGTAATAGCCACGGGCAGACAACCCTAGCTTCATCATTGCCTTATCCAGCAATTTCCGATCGTCACTATTGAGTCTACAAAAACGATCAACCTCCTTACTGCTGATATGGGCATTTAGGCGTGAGCTACGCTGCTGCATGATTTGCTGTGCAGCACTTACCAGCGTAACACTTTGTTGCTGTTCATCCGGATCATCCTGATGAGTCGGGTCGGATAGAGACCCAACAGGCAAAGGTGGTACGTCTACATGGAGGTCGATTCGATCAAGTAGTGGACCGGAAACCCGACTGCGATAACGTCGCACCTGATCGTGCCCACACTGGCAACGGTTGGAGTCATCGCCGTGATAACCACAAGGGCATGGATTCATCGCTGCGATCAGCTGGAATCGAGCGGGGTATTCAATTTGTTGTTTGGCACGGCTGATCATAATTTTTCCAGATTCCAGTGGCTCTCGCAGCACCTCAAGAACCTGGCGGGTAAATTCCGGCAACTCATCGAGAAAGAGAACACCATTATGAGCAAGAGAAATTTCCCCAGGTCGAGGTGGATTGCTGCCACCCACCAATGCCACAGCTGAGGCTGTGTGATGAGGCGTTCTGAATGGGCGTTGTGACCAGGTTAGATAGTCAAAAGGATAGTTAGAGACAGATCTAACGGAGGCAACAACAAGTGACTCTTCGAGAGACATGGCCGGTAGAAGGGTTATAAGGCGGCTTGCCAGCATTGTTTTCCCGGTACCTGGTGGACCGATAAACAAGATGTTGTGTCCACCTGCAGCTGCAACGATCAGTGCTCTCTTGGCGAGGTCCTGACCTCGAATGTCCGAGATTTTGTAGGGTAAATGAGTCAGTCCCGAAGAAGGGTCTTTTTCAGCTTTGGGTAGCTTCTGTTTACCTGTCAGATGAGAGACAATTTGCAACAACGAATCTGCTACCAGCAATCTGTCTGAACTGGCAAGGGCGGCTTCTTTCTCGTTCGCTCTCGGGACCACAAGCCAGCGGGTTGTCTGGGCTGCCATCACCGCTGCGGGCAGTACACCTGATATTCCTCTCAATTGTCCATCAAGGGCAAGTTCACCCAGGAACTCCATTTCCTTGATTCGAGCGCGCGGTATCTGACCGCTAGCAGCAAGAATTGCCAGCGCAATGGCCAGGTCATAGCGCCCTCCACTCTTCGGCAGATCCGCAGGTGCCAGATTAATGATGAGTTTGCGGTCGGGAATCTCCATGTTGGCATTTTTGATAGCAGATTTAACTCGATCCTTGCTCTCTTTCACCGCAGTTTCAGGTAACCCAACAATCTGTATCTGTGGCAATCCACCGGCGACATCAGCCTCGACAGTGACACATGGCGCTTCGATGCCAATCTCGGCCCGGGAATAGGTGATTGCAACAGACATACATGTTTCTATGACAATGGAAGAGGCAGTATAGGTGAACGTTTTGACAGCAAATTGCGCTTTTTGCGCAATTCATTGTAGGAGATCTAACAGAAAATTCGTGAGACGCTACAAATAATGAATGCACTATGCGTGTGCACACCAGACTGACCGCTAGAGGAAGTGTGCACTGTGATGGTGCTATAGTCTGTCTATGAATTCGGTCTTCTCTGTTATCTAGTTGATTTTAAAAGTTATTTTCTACTTGGCACGAACAATGCTCTAAGTAAGGTGAGTAAGATGAGCAAGATGGGTAGGATGAGCAATGGTGAGTGTCGCATGCCGAAAACCTTTTTTATCGTGAGTTATGCGGTACAGCTGACCTGCGTGATTCACGAATTGTATTTGGGCTATCAAAGCGTTTGTAATTTGGTTACATTTGCTCCGTTAAATTGGAGTGACCCTGCAAAAGGAGAAGTAAAATGAAATTAGTCACAGCCATTATCAAACCATTTAAGTTGGATGATGTAAGAGAAGCATTGTCGGACATATCGGTTCAGGGTATGACGGTCACAGAAGTGAAGGGGTTCGGCCGTCAGAAGGGCCACACTGAACTCTATCGTGGGGCTGAATACGTTGTTGATTTCTTGCCCAAGGTGAAAATTGAGGTCGCGATTTCTGATGAGACACTCGATGCAGTGATCGAAGCAATCAGTAATGCAGCCAATACCGGAAAGGTAGGAGATGGAAAGATTTTTATCAGCACACTCGATGATGTGATCCGGATTCGGACAGGCGAAACCGGGGGTGAAGCGGTATAGCTTCCATTCGCATCGGGCGGAA
>CAZAZB010000182.1:2447-8100 GCA_964489485.1 uncultured Pseudomonadales bacterium
CTGCCTAGAGCTAAAACTGCCTCAGTAGAATAGAAAGGGACGCTGTCATGCGTCCTTTTTCCGTTCTCTGAATGGAGTCGCCAACACAGGATAGTTGTTACAATGGTAGAATCGCGATGCGAACCAGGCGAACGAGACGGGTAAAAGTCCCTTCAATCTTATCGATGATATTTAGCAATGAAATATAGAAGTACGCGCGGCGGTGTTTCTGGTCTCTCCTTCAAGGAGGCTGTCATGATGGGTCTCGCCAATGATGGTGGCCTGCTCGTGCCACATAGCATTCCAGACGTGAGTGACAAGCTGGAAGGATGGACGGGTGCGACCTATCAAGAGTTGGCATGGCATATCATGATGAATTTTATCGATGATATTTCCGAAGTGGAACTGAGATCGATAATCGATAAAAGTTATTCCACATTTGATGATAAAAAAATCGCACCCCTCGTTAAGGTGGATGACTTCTATGTACTTGAACTCTTTCACGGCCCAACGCTAGCATTTAAAGACATTGCGCTGCAGTTTTTGGGCAATGTCTTCGAGCATATTCTGGCTGATGAGGGTGCACAGCTAAATATACTTGGTGCCACCAGCGGTGATACAGGTAGTGCGGCGATAGAAGGTGTTCGTGGGAAGTCTGGTATTAATATATTTGTGTTGTTCCCGGAGGGTAAAACGAGCAAGGCCCAGGAAATGCAGATGACAACGGTGCTGGATGACAATGTCTATAATATCGCCGTCGATGGTAGCTTTGATGACTGTCAGTGGTTGATGAAAAATGCTTTTTCTGATCTGGCCTTTAAAGAGAAATATTGCCTGGGTGCGGTAAATTCAGTGAACTGGGCGAGAGTGCTGGCACAAATTGTCTACTATTTTTATGCCTGGTATGAACTTGGTAAACCAGCTCGATTTGACGTGGCAGTTCCAACAGGAAATTTTGGAAATATCTTTGCCGGTTACCTTGCAAAGCGAATGGGGTTACCCATTGGAAAGTTCATTCTAGCGACTAATAGCAACGATATCCTGAGTCGATTTTTTGAGACAGGTATTTATAAGCGTGGCGATGTCTATTTCAGCGAGAGCCCGGCAATGGATATCCAGGTATCGAGTAATTTCGAACGATATCTATACTATAAGTTTGATGAGGATCCAGATAAAGTTTCAGAATTCATGAATCAATTTCTCGAATCAGGCGAAGCGCGTGTGTTGTTCAATAGCGAGAGCTTTGATGCACTATTCAAAACGGTTTCCGTCAGTGACGCAGAAACATTGGAATCAGTGAGAAAAATTTATCAGGATAACGGCTATCTTGTTGACCCTCATACAGCAGTCGGCATTCATGCGGGCCGTCTATTGCGGACAATAGGGAATCCACTTCTTTGCCTTTCAACCGCGCACCCTGCGAAATTTGAGGATGCCATCGATCGGGCTGTACCGGGGACCACCCCAGAGCACAGTCGTCTGGAAGCCTTGCGAGATTTGCCGACCCGGAAACATAAAATTGCCATGAATGAGATAGAAGTAAAGGACTTTATTCGGCAGCACTCTCGGATGTAAGTCGCCGCACAAGCCGGTCAATTGCACTAGGTAGATGGCGGATATGGTCAATTTCTTCATCTGGGCTAGTGCCACGCGAGCCGTTCTTGTCAGAGTGATTCACCCAAACAGTCCGAATGCCTAGGTTGTTGGCGGTATCAACGTCCAGGATAGGGTCGTCACCAACATAAACCATCTGGTGCGGTTCCACTCCTGTGTGCAACAGAGCGGTGGTGAAAAGATTGTTTGCCGGTTTTGGTGCACCGACCTCCTCCGCGGAAAAGGCGAAACTGAAGTATTGATCGAGGCCCAGACGTTGTACATCGGCGTTGCCATTTGTCAAAGCACCTAATGTGTACTTGTTGGCAAGATGCCTGATTGCATCCATTGCGCCATCATAGAATTCAATTTTATTTCTCGCCTCAAGAAAAACCGCCATAGCCTTATGGGAGGTTTCGTTCGCCTCGTTCTTGTCTAGTTTACTGAGTATGAGCGCCTTCTCGATAATACGACGTCGAAATTCAGTGATCTGATTCAACAGATCTGGATCCTCTTCGAGGAGCTGGTGCCTTAACTCCCGCATCGATGTGACATCATATTTCAGTTGCGGAACCTGCGCTGTTAACCAGGTGTTTAGGCGAATTTCTGCGTTGATGATAATAGGCTTTACGGCCCAGAGCGTATCGTCGAGATCGAAGGCGATAACCTTAATCATGAGCTTCCTTGTAGCCAATGGCCGCAATCAGTGGCAATCAACATCTCATGTCTCTTCCGATGTGGATTTTCGATTGGCCCTGGGGTGAGCTTTGTCATAGACAGTGGCAAGATGTTGGAAATCAAGATGGGTGTAGATTTGTGTTGTGGCAATATCCGCGTGGCCAAGTAACTCCTGGACCGCCCGCAGATCGCCGCTTGACTCCAGCATGTGGCTGGCGAACGAATGCCGCAACATGTGAGGATGAACGTTCCCTGGCATACCCAGGTGACGAGTCCAGTGCCTTACTCGCGCCTGTACATTGCGCGGACTAATTCGGCCACCTTTCTCGCTTACAAAAAGCGCTTTCTTGTCTTCGATTGTTCGTCCTTTAACGGGTAGCTTCTCTCGTACTTCGAGCCAGTGTGTCAGGGCAGCTAGTGCGTATGAGCCAATAGGGACCAATCGTTCTTTTGAACCCTTGCCAACAACACGAATAGTGGCATCGTCCCAATCGATATCAACGAGGTTAGCACCGGTCAACTCACTGAGTCTCAGGCCAGATGAATAGAAAAGTTCAAGAATGGCAATATCTCGTTTGGTATGCCATTTTGATCCTGACACACTGAGTAGTTGTGCTACCTGATCGGTATCCAATGTTCTGGGTAGCTTTTGCGGTGTTTTGGGCGCTGAGATTGAAAGTGCAGGGTTATGGCGGACCTGCCCTTCTCTGGCAAGAAAATGGTAGAACGTTCGAATGGTGGAAAGTCGTCGCTGTTGGGTTCTCCCCGATATGCCCAGGCGGTGTGTTTCTGTTACCAGCTTGCGTAGGTGATGATTGGTGAGATCACTCCAGCCAATGATTTTGTTCTCCTGACAAAAATTCTGAAGTACAAGAAGGTCTCGCTGGTAGTTCTTGACAGTATGTTCGGCGAGCCGTCGCTCGAATTTGAGATGAGAGATAAACTGCTTAATCCAAATAGGCAGCGGGCTCTCGTCTCCTTGTGCCGCTTGATCTGTCATTGTTGTGTCAATACTCTGGTCAGCGTTTTGGGCTGTGTTCTGGGTGTTTGGTGTTGTTATTGATGTTTCAGATAGATGTGTTTCGGGATGAGTTGTGCAAGTGTATCTGCGATGAAGCTAATAAATACCGTTCCCATGCCAGGTTTAAAGTAATTTGCATCTTTATTTCCTATGGCGAGTAGTGCTATTTGACGGTTCTTTCGAACAGATAACACGGCAGCAGACCTAACTTTGTCGCTTTGATGTCGAAACAGAAAGTCTTGTTCAGCAGGACGAAGAACACCTAATGTTGGCTGTTTGGCTCGAATCAGGCTACCGATAAATTCTTTGGCAGCAACTTCTGAAACGCTGGTTGTAAAGTGATTAATCTGATGCGGTGTGTCACTGAAGATGATGAGGCTATAGGCATCACAACCAAAATCCTGTTTAAAACTCTTTTCGAGAGCACCGAAAAACTGATCGGGGTCTTGCGCCTCGACCATGTCCAGAATCAGTCTCCTGCATTTTTCGAATATCTCATTGTTTTCCCTGGCAGAATCAACAAACTCGTCGAGTTTATGCCGCGCGGCCATACTTCTTTCACGCAGGAGACTGATCTGGCGTTCCACCAGTGAGATCGTCTTATCTTGCTTATGGGGCACAATCAGATCAGCGAGCAAATCGTCCTTGTCTGTGAAAAAGTCTGGATGACATTCCAGATATTCGATCACCTGTTCATCTGAAATTTGTGGCACAACCTTTTGGGTGTTTGTTTTTTTCATAGTTCGCCAGGTTAAAATAGTTCGCCAGGTTAAAATAGTTCGCCAGGTCAGATTTGAAGTCGCCCTTCGTAGACCCGGCAAGCAGGGCCCGTCATCAAAATGTCGGAGGAATCTCCCTGCCAGGTGATGCAAAGTGACCCCCCCGGGAGTTGCACTTCTACTCGATCATCGACCAGGCCCTGGAGTCGGGCTGCGACAACAGCAGCACAAGCGCCTGTTCCGCATGCGCGAGTTTCACCCACACCACGTTCATGCACTCGAAGCTTTATATGCTCTCTTGATACAATTTCCATAAAGCCAACATTGACCTTTTGGGGGAACCGCTCATGTTGTTCGATCATGGGGCCCAATTGCCGAACAGGAGCAGTATCGACCTCTGGTACTACCAGAACGGCGTGGGGATTTCCGATGTTAATGGCAGAGATACAGACTTTCTTAATCTCCTGGCACCCGGGATGCATTGGTGCTGCGGCACCAACGTCCAGTTCGTATTGGATGCCAGCCTGTTCAGCTAGAAAGGGTATCTGGTTTGGTGAGAGTGCTGGTGGACCCATATTCACGGTAATCCTGCCATCCTTTTCCAGTTTGCATTCAATGTTGCCTGTGTTGGTTTCGAGCTTAACTCGCGTCTTGGTGGTGAGTCCGCGATCTCGGAGAAAGCGCATAAAACACCGGGCACCATTGCCACACTGTTCTGCCTCGGATCCGTCTGCATTAAAAATACGATATCGGAAATCCATCTCGGGGTCTCGAGGGGGTTCAACCAGCAACAATTGATCAAATCCGATGCCGGTTCGACGGTCGCCGAGCTCGCGGATCTGATCTTCCCGAATGTGGATGTTCTGGGAAATCAGATCCAGTAGTACAAAGTCATTTCCCAGACCATGCATTTTTGTAAATCGCAGTAACATGAGGTTAGATTACCGGTGGGTCTTGTTATTGCAAGTGATTAGGCAGGATACTTTCTAAACGGATCTGATCTTCTATCGTTTCTCTGCGTCTGACACAATGTACCTCGCCATCTGCCACGAGTACCTCGGCTGCACGACAACGCGTGTTGTAGTTTGAGCTCATGGCGAAACCGTATGCACCTGCCGAAAATATAGCCAGTAGATCGCCCTCTTCTATGGCGAGGTCCCTGTCCTTCGCCAGAAAGTCACTGGACTCACAGATGGGACCTACCACATCATAACGAATCTTTGGTTTGTCGGCTTGTACGACTGGCTGAATATCCTGCCATGACTGGTAGAGGGCAGGACGTATCAAATCATTCATTGCTGCGTCGACAATGGCGAACCGTTTAACCTCATTCTGCTTAATGGTGACCACGCGTGATAGCAACACACCGGCGTTGCCCGTGATGATTCTTCCTGGTTCAAGGATAAGGCTCTGGGATCGACCAGCCATCATCTGTACGACACAACTTGCATACTCCTCAATCGCCAGGGGAGTCTCATCTTTATAGGTGATACCAATGCCGCCACCCAGATCGATATGGGAAAGATTAATATCCGATGCTGCCAGCTTATCAACGAGTTCAAGTGCTTTGGCAAGCGCGTCAGCGAAAGGCGATAGTTCTGTGATCTGGCATCAATAATACCAACGGTAAAATGATTTTTAGGTGCTTCCTTTTTCATTTCAT
>CAZAZB010000183.1:0-8050 GCA_964489485.1 uncultured Pseudomonadales bacterium
GGCCGAACGGCTACTGGCACTCCCTGGCCACAAACCGCTTGCCACCAAGATTACAGTCGATATGCTAGGGAAACTTCGAACCAACCTGTTGATCTCTCATGGCTGATTACAAACCCCTCCCAGAGGCGTGCCGTTCACCAAAACCAGCGACCGATACGACAATCGCTGTGCAACAGTCATTCAAGGACAAACTCGATTTTAGTGACCGGCAAAGTTTTGATGACGCCAGACGCGGGTTGATTGCATCTCTCGATCCCATGACGATTCCACACGACAAGGCAAAGCGGGCTGTCTTCGATCTATCAACGATGGGATTTCTTAACGATGACGCACCCGATACGGTAAACCCATCACTCTGGCGGCAAGCACAGCTTAACTCGTTGCATCACGG
Organism: uncultured Pseudomonadales bacterium; assembly: GCA_964489485.1. GTDB lineage: Bacteria > Pseudomonadota > Gammaproteobacteria > Pseudomonadales > Azotimanducaceae. The sequence continues at coordinate 392 of CAZAZB010000183.1, forward strand.
CCTCTATGAAGTTGTCGAGGGTATCTATCAGATTCGATCCTTCGATATCGCCAACATGACGCTAATCAAAGGTGATACCGGCTGGATTATTATCGACCCGCTCACTTCTTCAGAGACGTCCAGAGCAGGTCTAAAACTTGCCAATGAACAACTCGGAGCACGCCCTGTAGTTGCCGTTATTCACACACACAGCCATGCCGATCACTTTGCCGGTGTACTCGGAGTCATCACCGCCGACCAGGCAGAATCAGGAGAAGTCGCTGTCATTGCACCGATTGACTTTGTAAATGAGTCAATCTCTGAAAATGTGCTTGCCGGGAATGTGATGAACCGCCGCGCTACCTATATGTACGGCAATTTGCTGAAGCCATCTCCGACAGGCTATGTGACAACTGGCCTCGGTGCCGCCGTTTCTATGGGTTCAACGGGTTTTGTTGTACCCAATGACACTATTTCCGAAACGGGTGAAACCCGAACCATTGACGGTATCGAGATTGAGTTTCAAATGACCATGGGAACCGAAGCACCCGCCGAAATGGTGTTCTATTTCCCACAGTTCAAAGCGCTCTGTATGTCAGAAATCACCTCACACCACCTGCACAATGTTTACACACCCAGAGGGGCACAGGTGCGGGATGCTCTTGCCTGGTCAGCACAAATCAACGAATCAATCGATCTATTTGGAGGCCGGCTCGAAGTGGAGTTTGCGAGCCATCACTGGCCGATCTGGGGGCAAGAGGCAGCGGTCGATTATCTGAAGAAACAACGTGATCTCTATAAGTTCATTCATGACCAGACACTACGACTGGCAAACCTCGGTTATACCAAGGAAGAAATTGCCGAGCAGATCAAACTACCAGACGTTCTCGGTAAAGAATTCTACAACCGGGATTATTATGGCACGGTGCATCACAATGCCCGTGCCGTTTATGTCAAATATCTGGGCTACTTTGATGGTAATCCATCACACCTCTACCCACTTCCACCAGTCGAGGTTGCGACACGATATCTGGACTATATGGGGGGTGCAGACTCCGTTTTCACAAAAGCAAAGACATCGTTCAGCAAAGGAGACTATCGCTGGGTTGTTGAGGTACTCAACCATGTCGTGATGGCGCAGCCCGATCACTTTGATGCACGCGAGCTGCTGGCTGACACACTGGAACAGTTAGGTTATCAGTCAGAGTCCGGACCCTGGCGCAACTTCTATCTCTGTGGTGCGCTGGAATTACGTGAAGGTCTGGGTCGAAGTTCAACTTTCGCAGCCAGTGAAGGAATGGCCCGGGGCATTCCATTATTCAACCTCTTCCAAACAATGGCTGTGCGACTAAACAGCGAACGCGCTGACGGCATCACCTTGCATATCAACATCATATTCAATCAACAGGAGCACGCCTTGCTGACGATTGAAAATTCAGTGCTCCATGCCTTTATCGGCAAACAGCACCCATCACCAACGGCCACAATGAAAATTGCAGAACTCGACTATAAAAGGCTCATGATGGGTTTAACGGATGCTGGTCAACTACTCGAATCCGGGCACCTGGTGGTGGAAGGTGACATGAACGCGCTGGCGCAACTCTCTGGTCTCTTTGACCGGTTTGAAAGGAAATTTCCCATTGTGACACCAAGACAACCCTGGGATTAGAATGGCGGACCTGGAAAGGAGAGACCGTAGTAGTCTGCTAATCGACATCCAGGTTGGCTGCGCAATAACTGATTTGGCAATCAAATTTTCAGTAATAAAACAATAACCCAGGCACCGCAACCATGAGTGACTCCAGCCATGAGTGATTACAACCAACCACTATCCGGCAACGACATGCCTCGATTTGCGGGCATTGCCAGCATGTTTCGCTTACCGGCACCTGACTCCGCAGAAGGCGTGGATGTCGGCATTGTTGGTGTTCCCCTTGATATTGGTACCAGCAATAGAAATGGTACACGCTACGGTCCACGGCAAATCCGTGCCGAATCCGTACTTGTCCGGCCCTACAATATGGCAACCGGCGCTGCACCTTTCGATTCATTTCAAATTGCTGATCTTGGCGACGTTGCGCTGAACCCTTATAACCTCAAGGCTTGCATCGACATCATTGAACAACACTATGACGCGTTGCTAAAGCACTCCCTAAAACCAGTTTCTGTCGGCGGCGATCATACAATTGCGCTGCCCATACTACGCGCCATATCTAAAAAACACGGACCGGTAGCACTTATCCACGTGGATGCCCATGCTGATGTAAACGACACCATGTTTGGCGAGGAAGTGACTCACGGTACTATCTTCAGACGATCAATCGAGGAAGGGCTGGTCATGCCTGACAAGATGTATCAGATTGGACTACGAGCAACCGGCTATGCCGCTGACGATTTTGACTGGGCGCGACAAAAAGGTGTGACAGTCATTCCTGCTGAGGAATGCTGGTACAAGTCTCTGGCGCCACTCATGGAAACAATTCGGCAAGAGATCGGTTCCGAGCAGCCTGTCTATCTGTCATTCGATATTGATGGGCTGGACCCATCGGTCGCGCCAGGCACTGGAACACCGGAACCTGCCGGGCTGATGACATCCCAGGGCCTGGAGATCATTCGCGGCTGTTTCGGACTTAATCTCGTGGGTTGTGATCTTGTCGAAGTTTCACCGCCATACGATTCAACTGGCAATACGGCATTACTGGCATCCAATCTTATATTTGAAATGCTCTGCGTACTGCCCGGCTGCAAACGGCGATAACCCGGTGACGCAGCCCGCCTACGTGGTCAGCAAGAAATCTATCGGCTTCTGGCGCGGTTGGGCGCTGGTGGTTGGCGGTACAATAGGCTCTGGCATCTTCATGTTACCCGCTTTACTGGCACCCTACGGGCTTCTCGGTCTGGTGGGTTGGGTCGTGGCAGGCGCCGGTGCGATTATCCTCTCTCTCATGCTCGCCGAGTTGTCCCAAAAGCTGACAAAAATCGGTGGACCCTACGCATACGCCCGCGCAGGATTCGGTGATTTTATTGGTTTCTGGATTGGCTGGGGCTACTGGATAGCGATCTGGTCAGCGACGGCCGCTATCGCTGTCGCCTGCGTTGGCTACCTGAGTTTTTTTGTTCCCGCTCTCGCCAACAATGCAGTTCTTTCAACGGCCACGACGCTCGCTCTTATCTGGAGTCTCACCGCGGTTAACATTCAATCCATGGCCTCCTCGGCAGGACTGCAACTCGTGACAACCCTGCTGAAAATACTGCCATTGCTCTTTGTTGCGGGCCTTGGGCTCTCCATGGGTTCAACAGATAATATCCCGGAATTTAATCCATCCGGTGGCTCAATCTTCGCTGTCATCGCCACCAGTGTCACGCTGGTCATGTGGGCATTCGTCGGTCTTGAAGGAGGCACCGTCCCTGCTGATGACATGATTGACCCCAAACGAACCATTCCACGCATTCTCATTACCGGCACAATCACGGTATTGGTTGTCTACCTCCTTGCCTTTCTCGGCGTCATGCTCTTGCTACCGGCGGCGAGCCTGGCTAACTCGTCAGCGCCATTTGCCGATGCGACGGTTGCGATTCTAGGCCGTCCGGGCGCCGCCATCATTGCTGTGGGTGCCATTATCTCAACACTGGGCGCATTGAATGCGCAGCTTCTATTGTCCGGTCAGATTGTTCGTGCGATTTCCCTTGATCGACTGTTCCCCAGCCAACTGGGAAAGCTTGGCAAAGGCGGGACACCCACAAATGCCATTATCATGTCTGCTGTTCTTGCCAGCATCCTGGTGATGATGAATTATAGTCGGGGTCTGGTTGACGCATTTAACATGATGATCCTTCTTTCTACGCTAACGACGCTGATCCCGCTGGCATTTGCTTCAGTCACGGCACTGATATTTTTACGTGATGAATTATCCTCCTTTAGCCGTAACAGGCGAATCGTCACGGCGCTACTTGCCTTCAGCTACTCCCTGCTTGTCATTGTCGGCGCAGGTGCCGAAACTGTTTTTTACGGATTTATTCTTCTGGTCGCGGCAATGCCCCTTTACGTATTTGTCGCTTCACCCGACAAACATCTCGAACGACAGAACAATCAAGGAACTGACGAGTTAACATGAACGCTTTTAATGAATACGGTACCATCGAAAAGCTGGCGGTCCGATCTGTAGAGAATGCTTTCGTCGACCAGCAACGAATCGAACGCGATTGGCACAATCTACGCTACCACAGCATACCCTTGCTCGATGAAGCAATTAGCGAGCATCAGGGTTTTGTGGATGCTATTCAATCCATCGGAGCAAAACTTATATGCCTTGATAGCAACCAAAATCTGACATTGGATTGTATCTACACACGAGATGCACTGATCATTTCACCCAAAGGACTCATACTGTGCAATATGGGGCGTAATAGCCGAAACAACGAACCCGGTCTTAACGCACAACAGCTCGTAGAGTCCGGCTTTCCCATCGCCGGTAGAATTGAGTCACCCGGTACCATCGAGGGTGGAGATTTTATCTGGATTGATGAATGCCATGCCGCAGTTGGGCTCGGTCCCAGAACCAATGAAGAGGGTATCCGGCAACTGGGCGTTTTACTAGGTGCAGGTGTGGATCTTCATATCGTCCCGCTCCCTGAACCGGACCACCCTGATGATGTTTTTCATTTAATGAGCATGATCTCTCCTGTTGATAAGGATCTCGCCGTGATCTATCGCCAATTGATGCCAGAGACTTTCCTTTCATGGCTGGCCAGTCAGGGGATTCGCTTCGTCGAAGTGCCGGAAAGTGAATTCCTCCCCATGGGGTGTAATGTCCTCGCACTCGGTCCGAGGTCTGTTCTGATGTTAGATAAGCTTCCCGAAACTCGCGCGCGACTCGACGCTGCCGGTTGCCAGGTGAAAACCTACAAAGGGGATGAGATCAGCCGAAAAGGGGAAGGCGGACCCACTTGTCTGACCCGGCCACTGGTTCGGCGCGGTTAGATGAATACCGACAAAGGTGTGACGCAGCGAAGCCTGCCTGCCTGGACCTATTACAATCAGGAGTTCTTCGAACTTGAGGCACAACACCTCTTTCTTCCCGCCTGGCATCTGGTGTGCCACACCAGCAACATTAAAGCGAATGGCGACTACTTCACCTTTGACTTTCTATCGGAATCCATCGTGGTCATTCGCTCCGCTGGCGCCATCCGCGCCTTTCACAACATCTGTCGCCACCGGGGCGCTAAGATTCTGGATGGACCCGGCGGACACCTGAAAGACAAGATTGTCTGCCCCTACCATGCCTGGTGTTATCAACTCGATGGCGCATTGAAATCTGTCCCTTACCGTCAGGAATTTGAACATTTTGATGATCAAGAGCATGGTCTTAAACCCGTTGACGTAGAAATTTTTCTAGGCTTTGTTTTTATCCGGGCATCCGGCGACGGTCCGTCGGTGGCAGAGCAGTTCGCACCGGCACTCGATGACTTGTTGCCTTATCAATTCGAAGCATTGGAACCCCTTGGCAGAGTGACGCTACGCAAACGACGGGTCAACTGGAAGCAAATAGCAGACAATTATGTCGACGCGCTGCATATTCCCATTGCGCACCCGGGCCTTAGTTCACTGATGGGTAATAGCTACGGTTTGGAGGTTGTGGGTGATCTACACAAGATGTGGGGTGATGTCCGGAAGATTAGAGGCCAAGGGATATCCGTTCAGGCGTATCGGAAACTATTGCCAGACTTCGAGCACCTTCCGGCAGAAAAACAGAAGCACTGGCTCTACTATCGCATGTGGCCCGGTCTCGCTTTTGACATCTATCCAGAGCAGATCGACTTTATGCAATTCATCCCGATCAGCGCCACAGAAACGCTGATCCGCGAAATACCCTATGGTCTGCCAGATTCAAGACGGGAAACAAAGCTTGCCCGATACCTGAACTGGCGAATCAACAGACGGGTCAATGCCGAAGATACGATCCTGATCAACCGTGTACAGGACGGCATGCGATCCTCATCATTTGTGAACGGACCCCTTGCCAGCAGCGAGGCTTGCCTTCTGGATAGCGTGAGTAAGATACAAAAGGTGCTACCCGTCGCGAGATTAACTGAAGCGCCTCAGACAGGATTGGTTGCCAGCACCAACGAGAAGATGAAACTGGATATCTAATAATCGATTTATGGCGCGATATATCCCCGTGAAAAGTCGACCACAGGAAAACGCATCAGCCCCTTGACGCGTTCGTCTTCAAGATAAACATACGAGCTTTCGTGTGTGGGGATAATGGCAACCGTGTCATACAGGAGCTGTTGCATCTTCCCGAATGCATCCATTCGTACCAGGGGGTTTGCCGAAACATGTGTCAGCGCCATCAGTTCATCGTATTGAGGGTTACTAAATCCGCCATTATTAAAGGCACTATTTGATACAAATATTCCTGCAAAAAAGACAGGGTCGCGAAGTGCACCGCCACAGAAACCGGCTCTCGCCATATCAAAGTCGCCAACCCTCATTTTCGCAATGGCTTGTTTAAAGGTTTGCTTATCTACCCTGATATCCAGACCCAGTGCAGAACCCAATTGGGCCTGAATAAATTCCGCCTCGATTTGCCGGGTTTCATTGGCCAATAAGACAATGGGCGGAATCGCGTCCACACCCATCTCCAGCTTCGCCTCGTCAATCAACTGTCTCGCCCGTTCAACATCAAATTTAATGCGGGGTGCGGGATACTCTTTTTGAAAGCTGACTTTCACGCCTTTGACCCGTCGGGTAAAAACGCTATCAATTTTTCGTGTACCCGGTAGGCCGACAATACTATTAACATATCGGTCCCGGTCAAATGCCAATCGAATGGCCTGCCGAACCTTGAGATTCGCCGTCACCTTCCCGGGGCGTACATTCATGATCAGCCAGGCAAGACAGTTGGTCGGCGCCTTTTTAATTCGTTGACCTGAGTCCGCCGCATCTCCCAATATTTCTTCATTCAATCGCAAGGCAGCCAATTCCTTGCTCTTGTAAACATTCAGCAAGGAACGAACATCGGATGTAATGTAGCCCACATCCAAAGACTTCAGGCGTATATTTTCTTTGTCCCAGTAAAAGGGATTCCGGTTTAAGTCGATAGATGCGTTGTGAACCCATGAGTCAAGCGTAAAGGCACCATTGGCAAGTATATTTTCTGCCTCCGCACCTAATCTCCCTTGTTGGGCTTCAACAAATTTTTGATTTAACGGATAATAGGGAGAGCCACTTAACACGGTTAACAAATAGGGAACGGGCCGACTTAAACTGACCTCGAGCGTGTAATCATCCAACGCGTGGACACCAAGCGACGATGGCGGCAACTGCCCGGCAAGGATCGCCTCTGCATTAGCCAGTACATAGGCAAAGAAAGTGGAGCCTGATGCCGCGGTCTTCGGGTCAACCAGCCTTTGCCAGGCATAAACAAAGTCGTGCGCCGTTAGCGGGCTGCCATTGGCCCAGCGGGCATTCCTGCGCAGGTGGAATACTGCCTGATTCATCCCCAATTCCCAGGTTTGCGCCACGGCAGGTTGAACTTTACCCCGACGACCGATAGTGACGAGACCTTCATTGACAAGCCCGAGGATAAAACCACTGGTGGTGTCCGCTGAGGTGGAACTATCGAGGCTTGGTGGCTCTGTTGTCAGGCTGACAGTGATGCTATCGTTCTCGATATC
>CAZAZB010000184.1:0-8047 GCA_964489485.1 uncultured Pseudomonadales bacterium
GTATCAATCCGATCCGGAAATATACCGCAAAGCGGTCGAAATGGATAGCATTAATCATCGCAACGCCCGAGTTTCTTACACTGTACTGCCGACCAACGAGGTGTGGGTGCCTGGGTAATTCGTGGGTACCAGAAGGCGGGAGCAGAAGGGTCGAAGTCCGGGTCCTGCCAGATCTCGCAAATATTCATGCCACCTTTTGCGTTGTTCCAAATTTCTGTTTTACTTTGCTTGAGCCTGCCGTCGCGTAACTCTCCCTTGATAATCTCGACACGAACTAATGGCACTTCATCGTAGAGTGCCAATATCTTAAATTGTGGTGCCCCCTGTGACCGATTAAAATCGCCACCCATGCTGATTGTCCGATCTGGTGTTTCCGCCACGCAGGTCAGTTCAGCCGTATTCACGGATGCCGAGAAGTTTAGCCGAATTCGAGGACCACTTGTCCCATAGACTTCCCGCCGTTTCAGCGCATCGAAGATACTCTGACGGGTGTTTTCTTCTGCCCAAACAGCCACCAGTCCCCCCGGATTCCAGTCCTTGCGTGTCATGGCACGATCGAAGTTACCAATACCAAACACTGGTCCCGTCCATGACTTCTCATCAACCATCCCTGGCGTGCCGGTGTGATTGTCTGTCGAACCGATAATGCCAAGTTGCAAACTATTGCGACCAGACTGTTTGTATGAGGCCAGCCCTTTAAGAAGCAGTCCACGGACATAGGTGCTCCTCATCTTCTCCCATGCTTGTTCACTGTAGTTAGCGCGAATGCCGGGTCGCGAATGGTTCGACAAACGCACTTCGAAGTGACATTCTTCTTCATCTGTTTGACCAAATGCGGGCAGGCACTCGCTATTCCCTTTCTCTTGATAAATTTCTACCAGTCGCTCATATTTTTTGCGCTGTGCAAGGATTCTGGCATTCTCCGTTTCGACATCGAAGCCCATACCATCCCCCATATTGGTGTTATGGGGAATAGATAAAACCTCACAGCCATTGTCGGAAAGACATTGTGATTCCAATTGGTCGAATAGTTGGCTCAGTCCAGGGTATCTAATGTAGTCAATGGCTTCTTGCGTCACATTGTTATTGGCGAAAATGATATTGCGATGATTGTGGCTTGCTGCGGGAGAAGCAGACCATTCGAATGCGACAAAGGATGTGAAGTCGCAAGGAGCATTGGCATCATTGGCCTGTTGTTGGATTCTTTGCCATTGGGTGAGAATAGCCTTGTCGCATTGGGCTGGATTCTGCTGGCAGAGCAGGGTTTGCTTAGGCGTGGCGCCGGTCACTGTGGGCACAACATATTCCCGGAATACCTGGAGGCCTGTTTCAGGATTGTTTTTCGTCGTCAGTGTTGAACAAAAAGGGTTATCGCTCCGTGTGGGTTCTGTACAAATATAAAGCAGATCGAACCATTCTGCGTGATCCGTGACCGCAGCGAAATCTAGCGGGCGGTCTAACCGCGCTCGCGTTCCATCCGGTAACGCAATCTCTTTACCACGAGCAAACTGGTAGGCTTCTCGCGGAGAGGCGATAGTGCCAAAGCCCCAGGCATCCAGGGAGTAGGCGGAATGGGTGTGCAGGTCACCCCAGTAAACGTTTTTTATGTCAGGCTGATGGTAAGCGCAATGGATGTTGTCTGATGATTGCGAAAAAGACGAAAAAGTAGTGATTAGCGCTAGTAAACCAGATTTTAGGACACGAAAAGCGCAATGAAAAGGTCTGGCATTCTGAAACATTCTGTTTTCTCGATAATAACTGATTAGCCTGCTAAGTAATTGTAGTGCGCCATTTACCCTTTAGTCAATGCGCCGGGATTTTTGACTTTATGTCATGGGGTAGAAAACTTGCCGCGCGATAAAAAGATGCGTAGTCTCGCCCTAACTCCCGGCTATTTTAAATGTGGGCTGAACCGCCAACCAGTTGATGTTACATGAATAATTACTCTGCCACCCTTGAATCGTTAGCAGCACGCCAGTTGCCACAATGGTATCAGGATGCCAAATTTGGCATCTTCATTCACTGGGGAATATTTTCCATTCCAGCATTCGCGCCCCATGTGGGTAAGCTATCTGATGCCGGTAAGCAGGACTATGATATGTCTATTGCTATTTCGCCCTATACGGAATGGTATAGCAATTCCATCAAGGTGCCAGATACACCCTCCGCAGTCTTCCACAAAGAAAATTATGGCGACAAACTTTACGAGGAATTTAAACAAGATTTTCTTGATGGCCTGAAACAATGGAAACCCTCGGAATGGGCGAAACGGTTCCGCGAATCTGGCGCCAAATATGTTGTATTGGTCACCAAGCACCACGATGGGTTTTGTCTCTGGCCGACTGAGGTGGCAAACCCAAAAAAACAAGATTGGCACACTGAACAGGATATCGTCGGGGAGTTGGCTGAGGCCGTGCGTGCAGAAGGGTTACGTTTTGGGATCTACTATTCAGGTGGTATTGACTGGTCGTTCAACCAGGCACCCTTAAGATCATTGGGAGACTTTATTGGATCGGTCCCACAGGGAGAATACCCGGAATACGCCATGGCGCAGATCCGGGAGATAGTGTCCCGGTATCACCCGAGCATTTTGTGGAACGATATTAGCTGGCCAACTAACCTCGATAAACTGCTGGGTTTGTTCGCAGACTACTACAACCAGGTGCCAGACGGCGTCGTCAATGACCGCTGGAAACATCATGACCTGGCAATGAAGATACTGGGAACGCGTCCGGGGAAATATCTATTCGATTGGTTTGTGAAACGACAGATTGCAAGACACCCGGAAAAATCTGATGGCATCATACCTCCGGTGATACCCCATAGTGATTTCCGAACGCCGGAGTACGCTTCATTCAGTGAAATCCAGACGAAGAAGTGGGAAGCAACGCGGGGTATGAGCCACTCCTTCGCTTACAACCGCAACGACAGGGAGGAGGACTACGAATCGGTTGAAAATCTGATTCATGGCTTTATCGATAGCGTTTCGAAAGGCGGCAATCTTCTGCTCAATGTCGGACCGAGAGGTCAGGATGCTGGCATTCCTGAGGAACAATTGGTCAGGCTGGCAGCCTTTGGTCGCTGGCTCGGCAAGAATGGTGATGCAATCTATGGAACCATGCCCTGGTTACGGGCGGAAACGGTGACAGAAGACGGCATTGGGGTACGGTTCACATCCGGTAAGGGATTTCTCTACGTGATTATCCTGGGTAATCCGTTGAGCGACAGGTGCCGAATATTTAACCTTAAGGAATCTGGCGCAGCAATTCTGTTAGCAGTTGGACAAAGTGTTCAAACTGATGTGGTTGGTGAAGACCTTGTGCTGATCTTTAAGCAGCCCCTCCCGGAAGATGTTGCCCATGTCATACAGATTAGACTCAACACCGACTCATAAAGGGAGTCCGGTTAGTGCAGGGATCATGCCTGATACAGGGTATAGGCACCTATTATCATAAACCCGGAACCGGCAATATAGGAAAGCATTTTCTCGTTAATAAATTCCGAGAGCAGTGAGCCAGCGAGTACGCCAATCGCCGATGCCACCACAAGCGCTGTGGACGCTGCCGCGAACACCAGTAGTTTGCTGATCTCCTTGTCTGAGGCAAAAAGCATGGTTGCGATCTGGGTTTTGTCGCCCAGTTCTGCAAGAAAAACCGCAGCAAATATTGTAAAGAATACTTTCAGTTCCATTAATGACTCCGGGAGTTATTTAAATCAGATTGAGGTTAGAGGTCGAGCTTAATGTTTGGACCAGGGAACGTCTGCAACAGTTTTCTTGTTGATTCTTCTACTGGCGGCCACGATATTTCTCACGAGCAGTCGCAACGCTTCTCACAAGCGGTCGCAACGTACATTACAATCGGTCGCAACGTCCATTACAAGCGGTCGCAACGCTTCCTATACAGGACCTTGAGTACTGAAACATTTTCGTAGTTGCGATTTATCTGGTCAGTCATATAGGCGAGCATGTTACGCCACTCTTCCAGAAAGTAATCTTCTGCTGCCGTTTCGCCATATTCTTCGACGGCCGCCAGCTTCGCCTTCTTGACGAATTTATCCATCTTTTCTGCTTCCAGATCTGCCATGGGCGCAAGGTTGCTCTTCAGCCTGAATGAGCCAGCCATCATTCTGTGATAGACCGCGCAGGTGGTGTATTCATCCATGGAGATTGTTTCGGCTTCCGCCATCGCCAAGGACTCGCTTAACAGGAATATTGTGAGTAATAGTGCGCGCATTCGTGATGTCTCTCTGAATCAAATAATCGTCACCTGCTGATGTTGAAACGGGTGAATAAACCATGTTACTAACAGATTCCCCAGACCGGTATCGCCGTATAGATCTGCGGGACCATTACCATTCTCACCGGGTCTGCCTTCAGGACCGAAGTGGCCTCTGCCGATCTGTTTATGACGCCGAACGTGATTTAAGTCAGATAGAGGCTAGGGGTCAATATTAACGTATACTCTGCCAAAAATACCAACGACAATCCCTTTTGTACCTCACAATTCTTCTCGAAACTTTCAATGTCACGGGGCCCATCTTTATTCTGGTGGTCGTTGGCCTTGGATTGAAACGCATCAATTTCCTCGATGACCACTTTATTCAAGTGTCATCGCGCCTTGTGTTTTCTGTTTGCTTGCCGGTGTTGTTGTTTACGACCATTATCAAGATAGATTTGAGGGAAAGTTTTGACGCGGGACTCTTTAATTTTAGCGTTCTTGCCTGCGTCGTCACTTTCCTGCTGAGTTGGCTTGTCGCGATTGTGCTTGTTACTCCCAGGCGTGATAGAGGTGTTTTTGTGCAGGGGTGTTTCAGAAGCAATCTGGGTGTGGTCGGTCTTGCGCTCTGCGCTAATGCCTACGGTGATGAAGGCCTTGTTTTGGCGTCGCTTCTGATTGCTGGAATGACCGCCATCTACAATGTGCTCACCGTGATTGTGTTGTCTTTTTACAATTCAGAGCAAACCGTCTCTTTTTCAAAGGTGCTCCTGGATATTCTGAGGAACCCGTTGATTATTGCAATTTTATTGGCAGTAACTGTTGCCCTGTTCAATATTCCATTGCCCTCGATATTAATCAGCGCGGGTGGTTATCTTGGCAGTCTGGCGTTGCCGCTTGCACTACTGGGAACCGGCGCTGGTATGAATATCAAAGCACTGCGGGATTCCTCATTCCTTACACTGCTGACCGTGGTCATGAAGACTGCGCTGCTTCCCTTTCTGGTGACATTTGTAGCATGGCAACTGGGCTTCAGTGGTGTCGCGCTGGGTGTGTTGTTTCTATTGTTTGTGAGCCCAACGGCGACAGCGAGTTTTATTATGGTGAAGTCCATGGGTGGCAACGATGCCCTTGCTGCAAACCTGGTAATGGCAACAACGCTGGTTGGGATACTGACCAGCAGCTTTGGGTTATTTATTCTGCGCTTGTACGAGCTTGGGTGAAGATGGCTTTCTATGACGACTAAACGCCTCCAGAGCAGACTTCCGGAAAGAGCTGCAGCGACTCATCCTGGAATCATCAGTTGAATTGTCCTGTCAATCATAGCTTTTCAGTCAGACGGAAAGGTTTTAAAAGAGAAGGTGGCAGCCAAACAATAATAGAGTGGCGTCTAATATTTGAACAGGTTATAACTAACTTTTGTTGATTGAATGTGGCTTGCCAGAAAGGGTGGGTATCAATGGTGGATATAAATGGCGAAATCGAAAAAACTCCCCAACGAAGCGGCACTCCTGAAAGAGGCGATTCAGTTTGGTATGACTTATGCGGAGAAAAGAGGCGCTGTCGAGTTCGAGGCGACGGATTCGGCTCACCAAAAAGTTGAATACATTTACCGGTTGTTGGTTCACGACCAGCTTATTCAGCCCCTTGCGAAGCTAGATATCTCGCAAAAGGCGATGGCGCATAAGCTGGCGTTGTGGGTTTCAAAACAGTTACCCAAAGATCATCCCTTACTTCAGGGCTGAGTTGCCCTGCAGGAACCGGCTAAGCGACTGCTTCTCTCGCGTTTTCCAGTTTCGATTTCAGGTTTGCCAGTTCGTCATTGAGCTCTGCAGGAATATGGTCACCGAACTGTGAATAGTATTCCTCGATCAGTGGAATTTCCGCAAGCCAACCATCAACCTCGACTCGCAATAGCTCGGCGATGGCTGCATCACTCAAGCCAAGCCCGTCAAAATCCATGGCATCAAGTGTGGGCAGGTTTCCGATCGGTGTTTCAACCGCATCAGCAGTGCCTTCACAGCGTTCAAATACCCATTTAAGTACCCGGGAATTCTCGCCGAAACCAGGCCACATAAACTTGCCAGCATCGTTTTTTCTGAACCAGTTGACGTAGTAAATCTTTGGTAATTTGACACCTTCACGCTTCCCGGTTTCGATCCAGTGGCTCCAGTAGTCCGCCATGTTGTAGCCGCAGAAGGGAAGCATTGCCATCGGGTCTCGTCTAAGTTCACCGATGGTGCCCGCGGCAGCCGCCGTCTTTTCAGAAGAGACAATCGAACCAAAGAATGTCCCTTGTTGCCAACTGGAAGCCTCGTTGACCAATGGCACAACCGTTGCTCGCCTACCACCAAACAAAATTGCACTGATGGGTACGCCTTTTAAATCTTCCCATTCATCGGCAATCACCGGACATTGTGCAGCAGAAACAGTAAACCTGGCATTAGGATGTGCTGCGGGTTCCTTTGATTCTGGCGTCCAGTCATTACCCTTCCAATCGATCAGGTGTGCCGGTGGTTCATCTGTCATTTCTTCCCACCAAACATCGCCATCATCAGTTTCGGCGACATTGGTGAATATGCAGTCGCGAGTAAGGCTTAGCATGGCATTGGCATTTGAATCCATGCTTGTACCGGGTGCAACGCCAAAAAAACCAGCTTCTGGATTGATGGCATAGAGTTGCCCATCGTCGCCAAATTTCATCCAGCAGATGTCATCACCCACGGTTTCTACACGCCAGCCTGGGATTGTTGGAATCAACATGGCGAGATTTGTTTTGCCGCAAGCACTGGGGAAGGCGCCAGTGACATAGTGTACGGCGCCCTCAGGGTTTGTGAGTTTGAGGATAAGCATGTGTTCTGCAAGCCAGCCTTCGTCACGCGCCATGGCTGAAGCGATTCTTAGCGCGAAGCATTTCTTGCCTAGTAGGGCGTTGCCGCCATAACCAGAGCCAAAAGACCAGATCTCACGCGACTTTGGGAAATGCGCGATGTATAAATTTTCAGGATTACAGGGCCAGGGGACATCTTTGACGCCGTCATTCAAGGGTACACCCACAGAATGGACGCAGGGGACAAAGTCACCCTCTGTGCCCAGTTCTTCAATCACAGCATCACCGACCCTGGTCATGATATGCATACTGGTAACCACATAGGGTGAATCAGTAATTTCAATGCCAATATGTGCGATAGGCGAACCAACCGGCCCCATGCTGTAGGGAATAACATACATGGTGCGGCCTTTCATGGCACCGGCAAACAGACCCTCCAATTTGGCGTGCATCTCATCGGGGTGGCTCCAGTGATTGGTTGGACCCGCCTCTTCTTGCGTGTCTGTACAAATAAATGTTCGGCTTTCTACCCGGGCAACATCTGCCGGGTCTGATCGTACGAGGTAGCTATTGGGCCGTATTTCCTCATTGAGTTTCTTTGCCACACCCGCATCGAGCAGAAGCCCCCACATGCGGTCATATTCTTCTTTGCTGCCATCACAAATGACAACATCGTCCGGCTGGCATAGCGACTGCATTTTATCGATCCATGCCGCCAACTCAGTATGCTTCAACATTGAAAACGCCCTTTAGTTGTTTCTTTTATAAGTAGTTTTTTAATCGTGAACCGTCATTTTCAGTGAAAAAACAGGGGATATCCTGTGCGGTCGATTGGGTTGGCGAAGGATACCTGATTCAAGGCTCTAAATCGACGGATAGGCTCTGCGAATAAGCTCAGTGGTTGGTATTTTATAGGTGAAATGCCCACAATTAGAATAATTGACCTCATCGCGTTGACGGATGAGGAGCATGACCTGAAATAACCCGACGAAACCTGTGG
>CAZAZB010000185.1:0-8004 GCA_964489485.1 uncultured Pseudomonadales bacterium
AATAGAGTCTGGTTTTGTCACCAGTACTAATATTCTTGTCTCTCGCGTCTCTTTTGTTAATAAGAAGGATGTCTTCACTAACCAACTCCTCATTGGCAGTGCGCCGGGTCATGGTTGCTGCATTGTAGTGTTGCAAGACGCGGCTTGTGGTGAGAATCAGGGGAAATTCTGTACTGTTTTCTGCCAGTTCATCAGTTTCCTGCCAGTCGAAATAATGAAATTTCCCTCGGCCGTTCTTGAAACTTTCCTGATGCAGGATCTGCGTGTCTATTCCGCCTTCAGTGATTGGCCACTGTTTGCCATCATCGCCGAGATTCTCCCAGGTGGCGCCAGAGAAAAATGGCACCACGCTGGCAATTTCCTGTAGAACCCCTGGGGCTTCATAATCAGCTTGTTGATAACCCATACGGTTCATCATATCGACGATGATCTGCCCATCTACTTTAGTGCCTTGCAAGGGTGGTACAACGGCCTGGACGCGTTGCACTCTTCGTTCACCGTTGGTAAAGGTGCCAGACTTTTCAAGAAAGGATGTGCCTGGTAGTACTACGTCGGCAAGTTTTGCCGTTTCGGAAAAAAATATTTCCTGGACGATTAGAAGATCAAGGTTCTTGAGAGCGGCGATGACGTGTTGAGTGTTGGGGTCGGTTTGAGCCACGTCCTCGCCGAGTATCCATAGGGCTTTCAATTCGCCGGATTTAGCCGCATCAAACATTTGCGGAATCTTCAAGCCAGGTGTGACGGGAGACTGAACACCGTACTTGTCTTCATAGTATTGTAAGTTTGCTGGTTCCGACAGCGGAAGATAACCGGCACCCTGATGGGGTTGGCATCCCATATCGGCAGCACCTTGCACATTGTTCTGGCCTCTTAACGGATTGACGCCCACACCTGTTCTGCCGATGTTGCCGGTAATCATCGCAAGATTGGCGATTAACATGACCGTTTTTGAACCCTGACTGTGTTCTGTTACACCGAGGCCGTGAAATGACATGGCTTTGTCAGCTGAGCCATAGGCGATAGCGGCGGCTTCCACCAGACCGGGTTCGAGGCCTGCAATACGACACATTTCAGTCGCATCCAGCTGGCCAATTTTTTCGATAAACTCGTTGTGCCCCTCACAACGCTCGTTAATAAAATGTTTATCGATTAGCTGATGCTTAACAATATAATGCAACATGGCATTCAGAACGGCAACATTGGTTCCGGGTCTTAGTTGCAGGTGAAAGTCAGCGATTCTCGCAATCTCTGTGACCACGGGGTCTATGACGATTAAGATTTTCCCCTTCATGGCTTGTTGCTTGATCTTCGCGCCTGTTACCGGGTGAGCAGAAGTAGGATTAGCACCCGTCACCAGGATCAGATCTGTGTCATCCAATTCAGCAATGGAATTTGTTGCTGCGCCAGTACCAAAACTTTGTTGCATCCCAAATGCCGTTGGCGAATGGCAGACCCTCGCACAACAATCAATATTGTTTGTGCCACAGACCGCGCGAATGAACTTCTGCATTAGATAATTTTCTTCGTTAGTGCATCTTGCTGAAGAAATACCGGCGACGGCATCAGGTCCGTCCTGCTTAATAATCGCCTTTAACCTGCTTTCGATAAAGTCGTAGGCTTCATCCCAGCTGGCTTCCTCAAAATTACCGTTCTTCTTGATTAGCGGAGTTTGCAGGCGATCAGGGTGATTGTAAAAGCGAAAGGCATAGCGACCTTTAAGGCAAGTATGACCCTGATTGACACCGGCATCTTCAGGTGCGCTGATTGAGAGTACTTTATTGTCCCTGACAGAAACTTCGAGGTTGCAGCCCACGCCACAATAAGAACAGATAGTACGGATCTTTTCGTCTGCAACATTTGCCTTGGACTGGAACACATCGGTAATAGCAGCGGTTGGACAAGTTTGAGCACAGGCACCACAAGAGACGCATGAGCTATCGCCAAACAATAGATTGTTGTCCTTAATAATCGTGGAATCGAATCCACGTCCTGCCATCGCCAGCACAAATTCGCCCTGTATTTCATCACACGCCCGCACGCAGCGAGAACAGTTGATGCACTTCGATAGATCCATACGCATATAAGGGTGGGATTCGTCCTTTGCCCTTTCAAGGTGATTGGCCGGATTCTGGTAGCGTACATCCCTGATGCCAACCGTTGCAGCAACATCCTGCAATTCGCAGTTGCCGTTGACTTCGCAAGTTAGGCAATCCAATGGGTGATCCGTGAGTACGAGTTCGATTATGTTCTTGCGAAGTTTCTGAATATTGTCGCTTTGGGTATAAATATACATCCCGGCAACAACCTGTGTGTGGCAGGAAGCCACCGTTCGACGTATTGACTCCTTGCCCATCGACACTTCAACTGAACAGACCCGACAGGCGCCATAAGGCGCAAGCCTTGGATCATCGCAAAGGGTCGGTATCAGGTCGCTGGTACCGATGCGTCGTGCCAGTTCCAGCACTGTCTCCCCGGGGATAAATGATAGCGATTCGCCATTAAGACACACCTTGTCTGGTGTTTGTTCCTCCGAATTCATAGCTGCCTCGCTGGGATTGTATCTTCTGGTTTAAAGTAGCCTTGCAGTTCCTCGGCAAAATAGTGCAATGCATTCTTGATAGGCAGTGGTAGCCCACCGCCAAGGGCGCAGAGTGACCCCTGTTGCATCGTATCCAGCAAATCGTTGAGTAGTGTTCTGTTCATTAGGTGCTCGTCCCTTCTCGCCTGACTCAGCATTTCATACCCGCGAGTAGCGCCTATCCTACAGGGGAAGCACTTACCGCAACTCTCATCACGGGTAAATTTAAATAGGTGTTGGATGTACTCAATCATGGGGAACGCATCCGGTATGCAAACCATCCCGGCATGACCGAGTAGAAAACCAGCCTCACTGAAGGATTCATAGTCGACTGTCAGCTTGTCAATTTCGTGGATGGGTACCAGACCACCGAGTGGACCTCCTATATGGACAGCTTTAGTGGGTTGTTTGAAGCCGCCGCCCTCCTTGTTAATCAAAACGCCAAGCGGCGTTCCCATTTCGACTTCGACAATGCCCGGTTTGTTAAACCCCGCATCGAGCGAGATCAGCTTTGTGCCGGTTGAATCCGGAGTCCCCAGGCTTGCGTAGGCAGCGCCGCCCATCTCTAGAATCCGTTGAATGGCAGCAAAAGTTTCTACATTGTTCAAAATGGTGGGTTGTTTGTAGAGACCTTCGACAGTGGGGAAGGGTGGCCGAACATCAACTTCTGGCCTGCGACCTTCGATAGAGGCAATGAGTGCGGTTTCTTCGCCGCAAATGTAAGCACCAGCACCTTCAATGGTGATCACATTAAAGTTGAAGCCACTGTCTAGAATGTTTTTTCCTAGCAATCCGGCTTCCTGCAATTGAATAAGGGTTTCTTTAATCCTGCAGATTGATTCAGGATACTCGGCACGGATGTAAATGACGCCATCTTGTGCGCCTGCTATCCAACCCGCGACAATCATGCCGAAAATGACACGTAAGGGTTGTTGTTCCAATAGATAACGATCCGAAAAAGCACCCGGGTCGCCCTCATCTGCGTTGCAAACGATGTATTTCTGATTGGAAACTTGTTCGCTGCAGTTCTTCCACTTTAAGCCAGTAGGGAATCCTGCGCCACCACGACCCCGGAGATTGGATGTGATAACCGTATTGAGCGTGTCTTCTATCTTCTTTGCAAACACATTCTTCAAGGCGAAGCGGATAGCTTCAATGTTTGCAAAATTACTGTCTGTCAGAATTGCGGTATCGGCAATATTGCTGATGGAATAGTTTCCCCTTTCTGGTTCTTTAAGATTTTTGTTGCCAGAATGATTTCTGCCATCTAGTTGGTATGAGTTCGCATCGTAACAATGCCCAAGACAAGTCATTGTGCCAACGGTGCCAGCACCCAGTGATGTTTCAAGTTGTGCTTTTACCTTGGAGGGGTCACCCGAGCAAAGACAAGATGACCCTGTACAGACCCAGGCCTTTTTCTCCAGATGTTCAGTATCTAAAAATTCATAAAAAGAGCGACTACTTTCAATTGTACTTTCCCCAATCAGGAAATCGCGCGCCAAATCTGACTGTACTTCCCCGGAACTTGCTCTGGCTTTTGTTTTCTGAAACAGATTTTCCTTCAGACCTTTTCTGCCAGATAGTTTGCTGATGTTCCTGGACATGTTCTTTACGCCAATTGATGAAGGGATTTGCACTGATCTGGATATTGTAGTCATTCTTGTGGCGGATTCCGAACCGCGTTGTAAAAAAGACAGAGAGATCTACTGTTATTGATCCGGGTGAGACAGTAGTATTCGGGTATCAAAGGCGAATAACATGAATGATGAAGCGGCGCTTCAGGCGATTTATGACGACCAGCGCAAGTCTTTGAACAAAGGAGAGTTCAGCCTAGTGAAAACCTGGTTTGAGCGATGTGACTGTTGAGAGCATAGCGACGATTTATCGAAGATCTACGCCCAGGTAGTTGAAGATAACCCGGGGTGCACGCTGGCACTCGCAAGCAGTAACAGCGGTTCTCCATGGAAGATAAGAACAAGGACAAATTATGGCCGACTCGACACAACCCTTTCTACTTGCAAATGCCGATGCTCATATCGGCAAACCATTGGGTATCAGTGATTGGGTTACTATTGATCAAATTCAAGTCAACATTTTTGGTGAAGTGTCGAGATGGAGAAAACCGGGCCATTGTGATCCTGAAACTGCCAAAGACAGCCCTTATGGCGGTACGCTGATTCATGGCTTCCACATGGTGTCATTGCTTTCCTACTTTTTTGAAGCCTCTGGCTCCAAACCGGAAGATGGAGCTTATTCGCTGAACTACGGCATGGACAAGGTGCGTATATTACAGCCGGTAGTGATTGGCGATGGTGTGCGACTGAGGTCCCATGTTAGCTTGCTCGGTGCCGAGGAAAAAGGGGAGGGGCAGCGATTGTTGAAAACTTGCCATGAGGTGGAAGTGGAAGGCATGCGTGACTATGTAATGTACGCTGAGTACCTTGCCTATTGGTACCCGAAGAAGGGGTGATGTCGCTTCTGCCTGTTAGGTAAATCAATACAGTACCCCGTATTCACACTATCATCTTAGCGTCTTGCTCCTTAGAATCACACGGTATGTTCTTGTTAGGTGTTAATGTGTCATCCCTGCAATATCAGGCGGGTGAAGAGTATGCGCGATAGTACTAGCTGCCAGATTAGAGCCCCAATGAATGCGCCTTCGACAGCAACACCAAATAGTCCGGACAGCGTAATAACAAGCAGGATAGCGAAAGATAAATTGCCGACGATTACTAACAACCACATCCAGCTTGCTAACTGATCTCTCCTGATAAGTAAGCAATATTCTGGAGCGACCAAAAGTTGCGGCCATATTTTCGGATAGCAGTTACACAAGTTCAAAACACGAATAGCGCCACACTGATTAGACGCCAAAGGATGGAAAGTAACGAGCCAAAGGCGCGTTAAATGCCTAGAACAGCATCGTGACAGTTCGGAACTTAACTAGAGAATTGGTTTTACCCTCTTGTGATCCTAAGGCAAGTACCAGCCCTGTAAATCCAGCAACAACAATGGCAAATTCTGTAATCGAGGCAGTTGAGATAGACTCCGTGATGCTGACATTCGTAGTTTATCTCCTGAACATTCCTTTCAGCGCACTCTCCGCACCAACATGAAATGGACAGGGGGTTATTCTACAGCCTGAAAACCTGTTTAACCCGCCGACGGAAGACGCGATTGTTTTGCGTACGCAAGCCGAGTGGCAGGCGTTCCTGTGACAGTTATGGCGGTCGGAAGGAGCGATAGCGGCTGGCTTAATTGACATGTTAGATGCGCTACCTGGATAACATTGAGCTAGCAATTCGATTTAAACTAACCCCTGACTCCGCTGCCTTAACTGCTAATTGTCTATGTACTTCCGGTGGTACTCGTACCATGAATTTTCCACTGTAATTTCTGGCAGCTATTGCCGGTGGGATTTCTTCGTTTGTAGTTTTGAGGTCTTTAATACATTTCTGTACCACAGTACGTATCCCTTTTAGTGCAGCCTCTGGTGATTCTGCCAGCCAACTGAGACTTGGGAATTCCGCGCAGAGACCCACAAACTCCTGATCTTCTTCAGACCACATTACCCTAAATGTGTATTTGTCAGATTCACGAACCATCACTAATCTCCATTCGTTCTATTGCAAGGAGCACTTGATTGACTTGTTATGCGTGATATGATGTACAGAATTACGTACAGGTGAGGAATGCATAGTGAAAAGCATAAGTTACACAGCCGCCAGAAGTAATTTTGCTAAGACAATGGACGAAGTTTGCGATGACCACGCCCCAATTGCAATTACAAGAAAAGGTGAAGGTACAGTGGTGATAATGTCCATGGACGACTATGAGGCTTTAGAAGAAACGACATACTTGCTGAGAAGTCCTAAGAATACCAGGCGATTGCTTGAGAGTATTGTGCAACTTGAGGCTGGTGAAGGTAGAGAGCGGGCATTGGCTGAGTGAAGATACTGTTTGCAGAAAATGCATGGGATGATTATTTGTATTGGCAAAAAGTGGATAAGAAAACGATACGGCGTATAAACAAATTGATTAAGGAAATACAAAGAGAGCCATTTGAAGGAATTGGGAAACCAGAACCACTAAAACATGCCCTATCCGGATATTGGTCAAGGCGAATTGATGACGCAAATAGAATGGTGTACAAAGTTCAGAATGACACTTTATTGATAGCACAGTTGAGATATCACTACTGACACACCGGGTAGCTCAAGGTCTTGCGGCCCTTTGCACCCCTAAGAACCGTACGTGATAGTTTCCCACCATACGGCTCAAGCCCTTCAAAGGTCCTTCCACTTTCTTCTTGCCACGCAAGCTGAATCGATTGCCCTATATTTGACTCTATGTTGCCAAACACCAGTTCAACCACATGCATGCGATGACCATAGACCTCTCTGCTCTCAGGTTTATCTGTTTTACACTTGAAAGTCACGTGTCTGTCTGAATAATCCATAAGGTCAATCAGCAACGACAAATCACTGATGTGGTTTGAGATCACAAAAAATAAGAAGAGACTGCCGTAAACAAGTTCACCGGCATGGATGGTTATAAAGTATTGGATTCACCGAATAAAGGCAGGTTTGGGTAACCGTATACACTTGAAAGCAGAGGGCACAAGTTCATTCGTTACGCGGATGATCTGGCAATATTTGTCAAATCAAAGCGTGCCGGTGAACGGGTGCTGGCGAGTGTCAGTCGTTACCTTGAGCGTCAACTCAAGGTAAGGGTCAACACCGTCAAGAGCAAAGTGAGCAAGGTTCGAAACAGTTCGGTACTCGGATTCAATATCCATGGCAAGAAGTTGAAGACACTGGACAGAAAGGTTCAGGGTTTTAAGCAGGAGCTAAAGCATATCACTCGTCGATGTCCCGTACTTCCATCGAGTCGCGTATCTACCGCCTGAAAAAATATGTTCAGGGCTGGATGGCGCACTATAGGTGCGGGTTGAAGTACGATGATGCGGTGGAGCTTGATGGTTGGATAAGAAGGCGTCTTCGGATGTGTTACTGGAAACAGTGGCGCAAACCCAGACGTAGAATTCGGGAACTGATAAAAGCTGGTGTCTATGAACGAGCGGCCATTAACATGGGTCTATCGCGCAAGAGTTACTGGTGACTGTCGAAGACCCTGGCCACGAACAGCGGTCTGAATAACGCACACTTTGTAAAGATAGGACTCATCTCCGTGCGCACGCTATGGTGCAAGATTCATCATCCGGTTACGACCCAATAGACACTTGATGCGATATTAATGTGTCCGATAAAGCATCTCTGCGAACAGCAGGCGAGGCGCCGTATACGGAAACGTGGGGCCGCCTAGGATGTACGGTTCTGTGGGAGGGGACTTGAGTAGCTCCCTATCCCGATTAGACGCCGTCCTTGTTTCGGCTGCTGAGCCATGATGTTAGATTTTGGAGTACT
>CAZAZB010000186.1:0-7998 GCA_964489485.1 uncultured Pseudomonadales bacterium
GCTGGTCGCATCAGGCTGGAGAGATACACTCCTGCTACTCGCTGCTGTGAGCGTTGTTCTTGTGGTGCCCCTGACCTGGCTACTACTCGGGCGCTCTCCATCAAAAATGTCTCTGTCCACAGATAGCAAAAGTATCGACGACCGACTCTGGACAACACGCGAAATACTCACCACCAGACTCTTCTGGATTCCGATGTTTAGCTTGCTGCCGCTTAATCTTACCTTCAGTGGTTTCGTGTTTAATCTGGGCGCATTTAGCCGGGACCTGGGCATCGATACTGAAACATCGGGACAGTTGCTGGCAACTGTCTCCTTATGCATGGTGTTAGGGAAATTCTTCTTCGGCGGACTAGGTGACAGAATTGATCATCGTCGCCTCTATTGGAGTGCTGCGTCATTAATGTTAGCAAGCATGTTGATTTTGCAGCTAGAAGCATCCTACTGGACGCTCCTAGCTGCCGCCGTTGGTGTGGGGCTAGGTGGAGGAAGCATCTTACCGTTAATTGGGCTTATCTACGGCGCAAGATTCGGCGTCGCTTCATTTGGCCGTGTGATGGGATTCGCCATGCTAAGTATCAGTCTAGGATCAATGGGTCCTCTGCTGGCTGGCTGGATCTACGACCTGACAGGTCAATATGATCAGGCATTTTTACTCTTCGGCTTCTTTTTCATTCCGGCAATGCTCCTTATCTATCAATTACCGGACCCCGAATAAAATGATCCTGCTATACTTTGCGACAACCCTGCCAGAAAAATAGAAGATCAAGGGAAAGTCATTTCATGAGCGATCAAAACGAGGTGAGTCAATATACAGGCGGCTTCACCGCAATTGAAAACCGCACGGCTAATATTCTCTACAGCCTCACTTTAGTCGCGGCGACAGCTGCAACGTTCATTTTTGTCGGCAATAAGCAGGGGCTCCTGTTCGTCATCGGTGGTGCGCTCGGGTTGGTGTTGTATCAGGCAAGTTTTGGTTTTACCGCCGGTTTCAGTCAAACCATCAAAAGTTACAAGACAAGACAGCTCAGGGCACAGATGCTTATGTTGATGGTCGCCAGTTTCCTGATGCTACCGCTGCTCGCCCAGGGCGAATTCATGGGCCATAGCGTTTCTGGCAAGCTAACGCCGATTAGTATCGCATTACTATCAGGCGCCTTTATTTTCGGCGTTGGTATGCAGTTAGGTGGCGGATGCGCCTCCGGTACACTGTCTCACCTGGGTTCCGGCAGCTTGCGTATGGGTGTAACCCTGGTTGGTTTTATTGTCGGTTCATTGATCGGAACATTTCATGTTCCCTGGTGGAATGAATTCCCGTCGCTCGGCCGCTACTCCATGATCGACGACTGGGGACTGGCAACAGCGATTGTAGTGAACCTTTCAGTTGCTGCCAGTCTATGGTTTCTGTTTATTCTCATCGAAAAGAAGATCCATGGCGAATCCGATCCCCTTTACACAAAACCAACTGAGAAAAAGGAAGGTTTTCTCGCCAACAACTGGCCACTTGTATTGGGTGCTGTACTATTGGCGGTGTTAAATCTGGCGACGCTCATGGTCAAGGGAAAGCCCTGGGGGGTTACCTCCGGTTTCGCACTCTGGGGTGGAAAGATGTACGCCATGATGGGTGGGGACTTATCTGGCTACGCCTATTGGCAAACCGCATCCTGGTCAAAGGCACTGGCTGCGCCTGTCCTGAAGCACAGTACATCCATCATGAACTTTGGTCTGGTGTTGGGTGTCTGGTGGGCAGCAAGTGTTAGCAAGAAAATGACGGTCACTTACCGCGCTTCTGCTCTTTTGATCATCAGATTGGTATTAGGTGGCCTGCTACTCGGTTATGGCGCCCGCCTCGCCTCAGGATGCAATATCGGTGCTTACTTTAGCGGCATTGCCTCAGGCAGCCTACATGGCTGGGTCTGGTTTTTTGCAGCTTTTGTCGGAAATATTGTCGGATATCAACTCAAAAATACTATCTTCCAAAAAGTCGAGGCGAGCGGATAAGGAGCCCTTCCCTAAGCTAACTTTTCCTTAATCCACGCTGCAATCATATCCGCGTGCTTGTCCCGCGCATCTGCCGGTGTTGTCAGGTAATGATCTCCTTGCGTCATTTCGAGATGCTTGTCTTCACTACCGAGTAGTTCATAAATGTTCTTCGCATCACCTGGGAAAACACCTGTGTCCTCCAGAGATTGAATCACTAATGCGGGTAATTTAATTTTCGCCAGATGGGGTGCACCCCGGCAAGGTGAATCACGCAGACTCCACATGGATAGCCATGTGCGCAAGGTATTATTTAGGCCTATACCCCGCGGACTAAAGTTGGCTTTTTCCGGTTTACCGGCATAGCAGAGACCCACTTCCCGATCTGATGGATCGATGGTGCCATCCATCAATCTCAAATCTGCCCAGGTTCGATACATATTAAAGGCACGGTCCATCATGCCATGCTCTTTCAAACGGGCCAGTTCAGAGTAACACCAGTCCGTGATCTTGTTATTTCGTGCAACCTGCGCCGCCCGATACGTCTCTATAAATGATGCCGAATAGGGTGGTCCATGCGCCGGATTGAACATATTGAGCGATTGGTCAATCGATGTAGGGTCCGTTTCATCAACAATGGAGGGATCCATCCAGTCGGTCAATACTTCAGGACGGCCAGAATGAGCACAGAGTGAGACATAGTAGTCAGCAGGAATAAGCTCATTGGCGGCATCAGGTATTGTCAGACCGGGTGTCGCTTCAAGAACCGGATCAACAGCCTGGGATTGATAAGCCGCCATTAACGAGCCACCGCCGGAATTGCCGAGAAGAACAACATTTTCTACCCCGGCAACTTCCTTCAGCCACCTGACGCCCGCACCAATGTCTATAAGTGCATATTCCAGTAAAAAGAACGCCTCATTACCTCGAAAGCGTGTATTCCAGCCGAGAAAGCCGAAACCACGTTCCGCCATAAATTCACCCAGATAATGCTCACTAAAATCCACATTGTAGTGAGTCGCGATAAACGCGGTTTTTGGGTTTTTACCGGAAGGTTTCGAATAAAGTCCCTGACAGGGATGAAATCCTGCACCGTTACGGGCACCCGTTGGTGACTCCAGAGCAACGAATTGGCGTTCTATGGTTTCGGTCACAAGTAACTCCTCAGATTCTACAAGCTGGTTCCGTCGGCTTTCTTGCCTTCAGCATTCACAGGAAGGGTCAGGTCATCAGTCCCTGGTGCAACCGGCGCGCAGAATTCAAGCATGATGCCATCCGGGTCAAGAAAGTAGAAAGACCGAACCCATGTCGTGTCATCTACATCATCCGTTGTGCGCTCGACGCCCGGCTTTGTTTCCACATCAGCATGGTTAACCATCTCGGAGCATTCAACACCCTTATCCACCAGAAAGCTTCGGTAGCCTTCAATTTCATCCAACGGCGCATGAAACGCCACATGATTCATGGAACCGTGTGCAGATGAAATGGTGCCGCCGGTACCTAGCAGGTTTGCCGCCGACGCAACGCCGGGTGACGCTTCTGTGGAATCCACGAACCAAAAGAAGGCGAGTAGATTTCCACCCCCCATATCAAAGAAAAAGTGCTGACCGTAGCCCATGCCAAGATCAAACGCCTTAACCAACTTCATACCAAGTATATTGGTGTAGAAGTCCACAGTCCTCTCCATATCTTTGCTTACCAGGGCTAGATGATGCACGCCCGAAAAGTCCGGTTGTTTCATTTCACTCATTGTCGATCTCCTGTTAATGAAGTCAGGACACCAGCCTGACCTCGATCTGTGCGGGTGTTTTAACTAAGCTATTGATTTACATTATATTTATTATATATCTCTGCCAACCCATCCTACTCTTCGCACGCCATTAGCCTATCCTTTTTGTTGGATCTTTTGCTAGCCGACATCTCTGCCGCGAGACAAGCTACTGAAGCTGAGTCTATGGGAACTGTACTGATTGTAAATGAAATATTACTTAGCTTGCAAAGTGTATTTTTTTTAAAACGCTAAAAATTTACTTTTGATACATAAGAGGCCGACCTTGCAGTCGATTATTGCCCAGGTCCTCCGGCAAATATCCGTGATGTGCCTGTAATAATTCACTTGTCATCGCTCGAATCTCATCCAGCGTCAAGATTGCTGCAGTCAGCGGGTCCATGCACATCGCCTGGAATACTCTTTCCGGGTCCTGGTGCAGGCTTGCCGACACAGCGAGTTGTTGAACGTTGATCTGGTTTCTATTGATCGCTGCAAGATGGTCGGGAATCCCCCCTACGGCGATGGGATTGATGCCGGTATCATTGATTAAGCAAGGAACCTCGACACATGCATCAGCTGGCAAATTGTTAATCAGCAAATTGCCTTGTTGATAGTTCATTACATTCCCATAGATGATCTGCTCCTTCCCTGTAACAATGGCGCTAACAATTTGAGAGCCGTATTCCAAACTGCGCTTCAGATCGACTGGTGTTTCCCAGTCCACCATTTTTTGCATTGTCTCGCGCCAGTCCGGGCGATTATAAAGTTCCTTGATAAAGCCCGGCGCTCCATTCCATCCGCCACCAGGGCAATAACGATCAATCATGGCTTCATTCTTCCTGAACCAGGGCGAATATTCGGAGTTATGACCAGAAGACTCGGTGACCGGAAAACCGAAGTGTTTAATATATTCGAGACGGGTCGAATCTTTCCGCCAGATTCTCGGTTCTTCGGACAATTTCCTGATACGCGGCAACAGGTCTTCACCTTCGCATTCAAACTTCGTAATCCATGCCTGATGGTTAATACCGGCACATTCGAAAGTAACATCCGCCATATCCACACCAAGCCGATGCGCCCACTGATAGGTTGTACCCTGAACAGAATGACAGAGCCCCACAAGTTTGATTGAAGGCACTGCTTCAAGCATACCGAGGCACAGCATGGACATTGGGTTGGTGTAATTCAGCAGATACGCCTCTGGAGAGATTTCGACAATATCCCGGGCGATAGCAATCTGTACGGGCAGGGTACGCAGGCACCGCATGATGCCGCCCGGTGTCAATGTATCGCCAATCGCCTGGGACAAACCATATTTCATGGGAATGTCGATTTCTTTCGCGATCGCATCAAAGCCGCCGACAAGAATACTGGAGATAACAAAATCCGCATCGACCAGGGCTTCTTTTCTATCTTCATACAGGGAGTAAGTGGCCTGGTCGTAGCCGCCCTCCTGGAAAATGCGTGCAACTATCTGGCCTGCGAAATCGAGACGTTCTGCATCCACATCAACCAACGCAAAGTGAGAGGCGGCGAGATCAGGGTAGGAGAGTAGATCAGCGGTTAAACGACTGGAAAATTCAAGACTACCGGCACCAATGATGACGACCTTTGTTGTTCGACCTTCCTTCACATAGACCTCGCAAGAGGTGGAACAGGATAAAGAGAGGGATCAGTCATCATGGATCGACTCAACCTTAAAATTCAGCAGCGCATAGACATAAGAAACAACCGGGCTGGCAAGATTGAAGATGCAATAAGGCAGATACGCAAAAGTACCAACACCCAGCGTACTCGCCATAAACGCACCGCAGGTATTCCAGGGGATCAGGGCTGATGTTGTCGTTCCATAATCTTCGAGAACTCTGGAGAGATTTTTCGGCTTAAGTTCCATTGTCTTAAATTTATCTGCATACATCTGGGCAGGCAAGACAATCGCAAGATACTGATCCGATGCAATGATATTGGCGCCGAGTGACGTCAGCCCTGCCCTGCGCATCAAAGCCCCTCCTGTATCCACACCAACCAACAGATATTTAACAATGGCACGGAGGCAACCTGATTTTTCCATCATGCCACCAAAAAACATGGCAGAAAGAATCAGCCAGATAGTACTCATCATACTTTCCATTCCACCCCGGGAGAGTAGCTCATCCAGAATAGCGAGCCCGGTAGAGGACTCATAGCCATTGGCAGCCGTCAGCCAGATCAGTTTGAGTGCCGACAGTGCAGCGCCATCTTCACCTGTGGGCATGGTAATAACCGACTGAGTCATCAATCCGACAATTGCCGCAGCAACAACACCAGCGAGCAATGACAGAAATGCCGGTTGTCGGGATACAGCTAATCCAAGGGTCACCAGTGCAGGAAGTAACACCCAGAGCGACAAGTTATAGCTGCCCTCGATTGCATTTGAAATTGAAACGATTCTGCCCTGCTCCATCTCTGATGCCGCATCGAGTGACGCGAAGCTGAAATACACCAGTGCAATCAGAATTGCCGGGACCGTCGTCCATAACAGGTTCTGGATATGCTCGAACAGCTCTGAACCGGAGACAGCAGCAGCCAGATTGGTCGTATCGGAGAGCGGGGAGAGTTTATCGCCAAAATAGGCGCCTGAAATGATGGCACCGGCAGTCACTTCGACAGACATGCCCGCGGCTGCCGCGATGCCAATCAATGCGACCCCCACGGTTCCCGCTGTTGTCCAGGAACTACCGATGGACACGGCAACAATAGAACAGATCACCACGGTCGCCACATAGAATATTTCTGGCGCAATAATCTGCAAGCCCCAGTAAATCAGGAAGGGAACTGTACCGGACAACATCCAGACACCGACCAGCGCACCCACCATTAACAAAATAAAAAGGGCAGGCATGGCGCGGCTTATACTTACCGCGGTCGCTTTTTCCAGTTCTGACCAGCTGATGCCATGCGTGATACCGACAAGTCCGGCTGCGACACCCGCCAGTATCAAGGCTATCTGGCCCGGTCCTGACGTGGTTGAATCACCAAAAAGTGCCACTGATGTGCTCAGGGCAACAACAAGAATAGCAACTGGAAGTACAGCCAGATAAAAGCCTGGCGGATTTTTTGTGTCATTCATGGACTTGTCATGAGCCTGAGTGGTTTGCTGGGCAACTTTGTCGCTCTAATTTTTTAGACCAGGTCAGTCATGCAACAGGTCTATGGTGCGCTGCCTTCTACCAATGGCAAGGATTCATCTTTTACCCATTCCCCCATCGAACCGTCATAAACGGCAACATCTGTCTTACCAACCAACATACAGGCAAGCGCATCGATGGTCGCGGATATACCACCCCCGCAGTAGGCGATCACGCGTCGGTCATCGAGCATTCCAGCATCTTTCAGGGACTGCTCTACCTGTTCCTCCGAGCGATAGGCGCCATCTTCTAGCAATGAGTCATAAAATACATTGATGCTATTGGGAATATGTCCACGACGCCCATAGTGATGATCTCCTACGCCTGCATAAACATCTGGTGACAGTGCATTGACGGTACAAATAGCCGTATCGTCAATGGCCGCGATAACACCATCCTTATCTACAAAGTGCTCGTGCAGGCAGTTTGATGTCCAG
The DNA here is from genome assembly GCA_964489485.1 of uncultured Pseudomonadales bacterium. Classification (GTDB taxonomy): domain Bacteria; phylum Pseudomonadota; class Gammaproteobacteria; order Pseudomonadales; family Azotimanducaceae. The sequence continues at coordinate 7,353 of CAZAZB010000186.1, forward strand.
TTTTCAGGCGCGTAACTAGAAGCTTCGGTTGAACAATCGAGCCCTGCTTTCTGCCACGCCTTTAAACCACCATCGAGTACGGCAACCTTCTTGTGACCGCAATAGTGCAAAAGCCACCAGGCACGGGTCGCCCACATGGTCATACCACTGGAATAGAGGACAACTTCCGTATCGCTATTAATACCTGCATCGGCAAAGCCTTTGATCAACTCATCATCAGGCAGGCGAGTAAAGCCAAGACCGCTGGTGGCGTCGGATAGCTGTTTCACCTGATTGATGAAAGAAGCGCCTGGTACATGGCCCTCATCGTAGGTTTTTTGACCCGATTCTGCCTTGTAGCCACCTTTTGGATTGGGAACAAGATGAATAGCAACGTCGTATACGCGCAGATTCGCATCCCCCAGCTTAGCCGAAAGGGCTTCAGGTGAGATTAAATATTCCGGATGTGCGAATGCCATGGTAGGTTCCTTTGAATGATCTGCTATTAGTTGCCATGACTGTACCTTCGAATTCCATGCAGACGCAAATAAATTTGGTATTCTTTAGTCTTTTGGAGGTGGTCAATGCCAATTCTGGAATCGAAGCTGGATATTCGTGCCGAGTCCTTCCAGCAAAATCGCGCCGATATGATCGAGATGCTGGACAC
>CAZAZB010000187.1:0-7937 GCA_964489485.1 uncultured Pseudomonadales bacterium
GAGGTGATATTTCATGAAAACATCAGTGTCGGGATTGTGCAGGCAAATTCCCTGGTCGTCTCTTATTTCACCCTCGCCCGTATCCGACCAATAATTGATGATACCGCCGGCGTGTGGCTTTAATGCCTGATCGGTTGCGTTGAGCCTGACTTCGAGTGCTGCCGCCTCGCGCCTTTCACGGCTGGGCTTAGGCAACCGCTTCCCATGCGCTGCAAGAATGACCATCAGCTCAACAATTGAATCAATGGTGAAAGTGTCACGAGGCTTATCCGGGTGGGTAAACTTCAATCGATAACAAAGTTCGGTGACCCGGTGTTCCACCTGAACGCGCGTATTCATTTCCATAAAGAAGTGACGATCACCATCAACAATGGATTCAAAGGTCGAGACAGAATCAAGCCCCACTGCCGCACCAAATCTTGCAGCTTCATCTTCAAGGCTGGTGAGTATGTCGAAATCAGCACCAAGGGTGGCGACTGCCTCTTGTTGATCCCTGGCATCTGCCGCCAACATGGCTTCTTCCAATTCTTCAATGGTCACTGAAATTTCCAGCAGCTTTTGCTCATTCATCTGCACGGAACAATCTCGACCGCCCATGGTGATACACCAGTCGCCGTTGCCAACCACCTGTATTTCTTCATGGCGTACGGTTTCAATGTTGATCTCGGCCAGAACGTTTTTGTTATCGCCGACACCGGTCGCTTTCACCTCAGACAAGACTTCAAGAAACATCGATGCTATCGGGCTAACGGCTGCCTCAAGCTGCTCTTCTTCGGTACCCGTGAACAATGATGGGCAATCAAGAATCCGCTGACCTTTGCCACCGCCGCCACCGATGGCTTTCAATCGGATGCGATTGGTCGGATTGGCCCGGAAAAGCTCACCCACCTGTTCACTCAGTGTTATGGCAATGTCATCTGTTGAAAATAGATCAATCTGCTTTGAATAGGCAGCGTTTAGAATCACCTCTGCCAGCTGCTCGTCATCGCCACAACTTTCAAGCACAGCGTCATCGATCTGCAAGCTATGTTTGCTGATGAGTGCCTGAAGCGAGTCTTTTCCTGGATGGAGACGCAAGAGCGTCAATATGGTGGCATTATCGAGACCCGGGGTGACAGAAACACCGACCTCTAAAGCTGTACGTTTAGCGAGATCCTTTCTACCTGCCCCTTTGATGGTTTCAGAACAGGGACCTATAAAATTAAGACCGGCATCTTCCATTGCCGCAACCATTCCCTCATCTTCTGCCATAAACCCGTAACCGGCGAAAATGGAATCATAGCCATGCTCATGGGCAATGCTAATAATTTGTGCAATTCGAGCCTTTCGTTCCTCGCCTGTCGCACCACTGTAATCTTGCACCCGATGAATATGGGAAGGGCTGATATTTTTTCGCAGTTCTGGCGAAAGCGCATTGGCATAGGTAATTGAATCTTTCTCTGATAGCAGAATCCCGTAGCCTTTGATGCCCATCTCTTCGAAGACACACATGGCTTCCATTCTGATGGGCCCGCGACAAATAATCAGAGGCTTCATGGAGGAACAATTGAAAGACCGGACCCACTCTGAATCTACCGGCGACCGACGCCGATTACCGTGGATCAGTGGGTTTCGAAGGTACCATTGGTTGGACATCTTTACTCAAACCTCAATCGCATTTGGTTTCTGCCTATAGACTTGTTAACTGATGGCAGTGAAATTAGTGGAATTCGCGCTGTATGCCGTTGAACGGACAGGGCTCATAATGGGCAAGATGAAAAGCCATTTGTTCGCCCAGCACTTGCCGTAAATCAGCCGGCATGACAATCTGGGAAATCGATCCAAGGCTTAACCCTTCCCGTGGATTCATCAACTCATCTTCGTAACGTTTGGCCAATATGGCCTCTTCACCTGCCAGCCATCTGGCGATATACTGATCGGCCAGTTTTGTGGCATCAAGACTGTCCTTGCCAGCATCGAGAAAATCTTGCGTGGCGTCTGCCGTGCGCTGTTTCATCGACCCACGTAATGCGCGCAATTCATCTTTGTAGACAAATTCCACACCGGGCGCACCCATCACGGCAACCCGGGTTGTTGGCAATGCCACAACCAGATCAGCGCCCGTCGGATAATTATTGTAGGACGCATAGGCACCACCGATTGCATTTCGAACCAGCACAAGGAATCGTGGCGTGCGCAGATCAATGATCGCATCCAGCATGGCACGACCCGCCTGAACTATGCCACGGCTCTCTTGCTCCTTGCCGGGCAGGAAGCCGGTGGTATCTTCCATAAAAATAACCGGGATATTGTACAGATTACAAAAACGGATAAACCGTGCGTTCTTGTATGCTGCATCGATATCAATCTGCCCGGACCCCACTGCAGAATTGTTGGCGACAAAACCAACAACATGGCCACCCAATCGGCCAAAACAGGTAATGGTATTTCGCGCGCGTGTTGCCTGAATCTCGAAGTAGTCACCATGATCACATATTTGCTGGATGATGACGCTGACATCGAATGGCGTGTTGTAGCCCGTGGGTGAGTTGAACGATTTTCTGAAGAGTAGATCAATATCCAATGTCTTGCGGTCAATGGGATCAGAAGTGACCTGGTAAGACGCGAACTCGGAATTGTTGCCGGGTAAATACCGGAGCAGCTCTTTCACTTTTAACAGTGCAGTTACTTCATCCTCGGTTGTGATATCCGTGACACCGCTCTGACTGTGAACACCAGGACCACCCAATTCATCGGGGGTGACATCTTCACCCAACACCGACTTCACAACACCCGCACCCGTTAAGCCAAAGAATGTCTCGTTGGGCTGCACAAGAAAACTACCCTGCCGCGGAAGATAGGAACCACCCCCGGCATTAAATCCAAACATACACATGATGGATGGCACAACACCACTGATCTTGCGCAGGGCGGTAAATGCCTCGGCGTAACCATCAAGACCGCCGACCCCTGCCGGTACAAAAGCACCAGACGAGTCATTCAGACCAATCAGCGGGATTTTTCGTTTTCCTGCCAACTCGAATAAACGAGCAAGCTTTTTGCCATTCGTCGCATCCATGGAACCGGCGCGAATGGTGAAATCATGTCCGTAGAGCGCAATATCCCGACCATCAATAGAAATAATCGCTGTCACCAGTGACGCGCCATCCAGATTCGGACCCCAATTTTGAAAGAGGATCTTGGCGGGTCTGTCTGTCAGTACCTCGATTCGCTCCCAGATTGTCATCCTGTTCTTAAGATGCTGACGCTGGATATTCCTTAGCCCGGCAGAGTTGAAGGGTTTCTGGATGATCTCTTCGGCGGCGGCAAGACTCTCTTCGTACAAGCCCTGTGGTTCATCCCATAATTGTGAAGACGACGAATGTGACTGTTCTGATGCATTCGTCGCCGCAAATGGGTTTTTTAACGTTGGAATTTCTTTTTCACTCATGGATGATCTGATACAGATGTCTGGGAACAACAGATTATATCGTTTCCTGATATTTGTGTCACAGAGGGCATTTATTGAAGAAATTTCTCGTTGAGAACTCGCTCACGGCGTGATCAGGCGAAGGGTAGGGAAATAAGTGGCGAACCTGCCTTTGTCTCTGGTTATCAATGGATGGTCTTCGATAGCAGCATGTGCGCCAATGAAAAAATCTGGCAACACATTACTTTTACTTCCTTTACTTCCTTTACTTCCTTTACTTCGTCTATATCGGAGAAATGCTCTCCCCGCCAGAAAGAGTGCTTCTCTGGGTATCGGCAAAATTTCAAAATCCAGGGTCTCTATCAGATTTTCTATTTCCTCAATAGTCTGGTAGAGCATCGAACATTCTGCATAGATGATGGGATTGATAACAAAGGCACTCTGATCATCAAATGCCTCAAGCGTGCTTGCACTCCATTCAAACCAATCACTGTCCGGGTCCGTCAGATCTGAGACGATACAGGTATCAACCAGAACAACGGCCACTCAATCCCCTCTCGTTAATGCCAGGATTTCATCTGTCTTCATGCAAACCTTACCGGCCGTATGGGCCTTTCGGAATCGACTGGCTCCTTTCATTCGAGTCACTGTCTTTTTCAAATACCAACGACCATTGCTCTCCTGAACGAAGACCACTTCTGACTCTGCAGGATGAATTCCCATTGCCTCTCTGACATTTTGTGGGATGGTGACCTGACCTTTGCTGGTGACTTTCACGATGTGGAACCTTGAATATAAACTAATAGTATTACTGTAATAGTATTACATATATCCAACCGAAACGGAAGATTGATCCAGATCATTGCCTTCAGCTACATTTTTTAGCATTGTCTGTGTTATTAAATTCAATTTCTTACTAAATTCAACTTCTTCTTAAACTCAACTTTTTACTAAACTCAATCCTGGAAAAATTTATGGCAGATACTGCAGTAGAGACTGTGACGAAAACAGAACACTTTGATGTGTTGATTGTCGGCGCCGGTATTTCAGGCATTGGCTCTGCTTACCATCTAAAGGACCAGAGTCCGGACCAGAGTTTTGTGATTCTTGAAGGTCTGGAGAGTTTTGGTGGCACCTGGCACATGCACAACTACCCCGGTATCCGTTCGGATAGCGATCTATATACTTTTGGATATCGATTTAAGCCCTGGGTTGGGACGCCGATTGCCTCCGCATCAGAGATTCTGAGCTATATGGGTGAGGTCATCGAAGAAAATGGTCTCGATGAGCACATTCGTTACCAACACCACATCAACTCTGCCAAATGGTCAAATGAGGACAAAATGTGGTCCCTCGAAGGCGTCCGCAAGGACACAGGTGAAACCGTCTATTTTACCGGCAATTTTTTATGGATGTGTCAGGGTTACTACGAGCATGCCAAAGGCTATACGCCTGCATGGGAAGGGATGGACGATTACAAGGGTAAAATCGTACACCCGCAGACCTGGCCTGAAGATCTGGACTACAAGGATAAAAAGGTCATTGTCATTGGCTCCGGAGCAACCACCGCGACATTGGTCCCCGCCATCGCCGGTGATTGTGACCATGTGACAGTTCTACAAAGGTCGCCTACTTATTTTATTCCTGGCCAGAACGAGAATGAACTGGTCGATAAATTGCGAACCCTTCAAATAGATGAAAAATGGATTCACGAGATTGCTCGCCGTGAAATTTTATTGAATCAAGACGAATTCACACGGCGTTCGGTAGAAGAACCTGAAGTCGTCACGGAAGAGTTGCTTGGGGGGGTTCGGGAATACCTGGGTCCGGACTATGATATCGATACTCACTTCACCCCAAAATACAGACCATGGCGCCAGAGAATTGCCTTTGTACCGGAAGGTGACTTATTCAAGGGGATTACATCTGGCAAGGCGTCCATGGTGACTGACGAGATCGAAAGGTTTACCGAAAAGGGCATTCTTCTGAAGTCCGGGAAAGAACTTGAAGCTGATATTATTATGACGGCTACCGGGTTTAATCTTTGCGTCCTCGGTGGTATCGAATTTTCTATTGACGACAAGCCAATAGATTTTGCGGATACGGTCACCTATCGCGGAATGATGTTTACGGGTGTTCCCAATATGGTGTGGATCTTTGGTTACTTCAGGGCAAGCTGGACGCTGCGAGTCGATCTGATTGGCGACTTTGTTTGTCGATTGCTGAACCACATGAAAGAAAAAGGACAGCACTCTATCGAACCGGCATTACGCCCGGAAGATAAGGATATGCCGATATTGCCCTGGATTGATCCGGAGAACTTTAACCCCGGGTATCTGATGCGCTCTATGCACTTGATGCCGAAGCGGGGTGATAAGCATGAGTGGCAGCATACGCAGGATTATTGGGTAGAAAAGGAAGAGTTGCCGGCTATTGATCTTGATGATTCTATTTTTGTTTATAAGTAGGATAGAGAGTTTAGTGGGAGTTTAGTGGGAGTTTATCCGCCACTACACCACGGGCACAACTTCTGCGGGCCGCGTGAATACATCCATGTAAGCTTGGCTCGCCATCCATGGCTCGCTTTTAGCCCGCTGAAGTTGTGCCCGCGGCTCCGCGGCTCGACCGTGGAATTAATTCCGGGTTAAGTGCTAATCAATGCTGGATCCTCGGAAGTTCAGCTAACGCAAACAAATTCAGGCAAGCAGCAGGGCCGAGGCGGTCCAGAGTAGGCCGGCGAGTCCGGCGGCGTAACTTGCGGGGACGATCTGGGTTTTGACGTGGTCCATGAGGTCGCATCCTGTGGTCATGGAACTCAGGATGGTTGTGTCCGAGATGGGGGAGCATTGGTCGCCGAATACGCTGCCATTGAGGACGGCGGCAAAGCAGATAGACATGAATATTTCCGGGTTCTCCAATCCCTGGGACTGGGCGATGACCCACGCCAGCGGCATGGCAAGTGGGAAGGCGATGGCGTAGGTGCCCCAGCTTGTGCCGGTGGAGAAGGCGATGATCATGGTCAGCATCTGCAAGGTGACGGGTAATACCCAGAATGGGATACGCTCGCCTAATAAGTCGACGAGATATAAGCCGCCGCCGGCTTCCTGGCTGATGGTTCCGATGGTCAGGGCAAGAACCAGTATGACGGATGCAACGACGACGCCTTTTAAGCCATCACCGAAACCTTCAAGCAAATTTCCCAGGCTCATGCCTTTAAAGAGTGCAACAACCGCCGAGACTAACAATGCGGTGGCAAACGCCCAGTTCACTTGTGGTGAGCCTCTTACGATAAAAGTCCCGACAGCAATGCCGATTAATAATGTGAGTGGAATGAAGAATTCAAGTACATTTGGCGTGTAGCCCGCCGGGACATGGCTTGCCTGGAGTTCTTTTGAGCTGAGTGGTGATGCGCCAGGAGCATCAAGTTCACCGGTTTCCCTCGCCCTTTTGTGTGCAGCCCTAAGTGCAGGTCCGGAAAACCGTGTGATATCCAGGCTGAGTAGAAGCGTGCCGATCACGGCGATGATGCCGTAAAAACTGAAGGGGATACTCTTGAAGAAGAAGGCGATTCTATCGGCTTCTGTGGCAAGAAATGTGACACCTGGAATGAATATAAATGCCTGGACATAGGCAGGCCAGGCATTGAAAGCCAGCACAGAGGCGATAGGCGATGCTGTTGAATCTACAATGTAGCTCATTTCTTCATGGCTGATATTGTTTTTGTCGGCAAGTGGTTTGACTGTGGTGCCAACGAGCACGGTGCTGACGGTGCCTCCCTGAAAAAAAACGACACCCAGCATCCAGGCAACTAACTTCGCTGACCTTGGGCCACTAACAAAGTGTTCTGTCATAAAATCAGCGAATGCCTGCGCGGCCCCGGTTCTGGACCAGATGCCCATCAGACCACCCAGCAACCACAGGTACAGCAGTAGCACCCCTGCCGCGCCGGTTGTGGCAAGGCTCGGCAATAAAACGGCATCTGTGATGTCATATCGGTTTAACATAAAGGAACCTGAAATGATTCCCCCTAACAATGCCGTTAGCGGCTCTTTCGTCAATAGAGCCAGGAGTATGGCGACAAACGCCGGTAACAAAGACCAGATACCATAGTGGGATTTGGCAACGAGCAATGAGTATTTCGTCACCGCTTCACCCTGCTGCAGGGTTGTTTCGCTGACCCATTGTTCCGACAAATCTGGTTCACCAGACAAGATATCCAATGCGTGTTGGCTCAATGAAGACTGCTCATACGGCACAATTCCCTTGACGAGTCTTTCCTTTCCTCTGTACTGATACGCCAATTCATCCGCGTCGTTCAGATAGACCTGATAGCTGGTCTTCTGTTCGACCCATGTTGGTGGCACAAAATAATTCACATAGAGTGCACACAACAGGCTGAAAGTGATTGCCCAAAAGGCAGGTTTAAGCAGCGGACGAAGATAGGGTGCTCGTTGCATCAGCAGGTCTGGCTGGATCAGCGTCCCTGTGCCGGCTTCCTCTATGACGGCGACGGGTTCTGTGCTGTCAT
>CAZAZB010000188.1:0-3375 GCA_964489485.1 uncultured Pseudomonadales bacterium
ACAACGACCGCAGGTTAAAGAACACCGAAATCCCAGGACATGCCGGCGTGATAGCGTTTCATGACATTTTTCGCGATCAGGATTCGGTGCACCTCGTCCGGACCGTCCGCGATACGCAAGGTCCGCGCGCCTAGATACATACCCGCCAGTGGCGTATCACCAGAAACACCCATAGCACCATGAATCTGGATAGCGCGATCGACAACGCGGTGCATCGCATTCGGCACAAACACCTTAATGGCGGAAATTTCTGTACGTGCATCAGCGCCAGAATCAATCACCTGGGCGCAATGTATGGTCATCAATCTTGATGCCTGTATGTCCATGTAGGAATCAGCAATCGCCGCCTGGGTAAATTGTTTGTCTTCTAACATACCACCATGCACTTTTCGCTCAGCTGCTCGTTTCACCATCAGGTCGAATGCCCGTTCCATTTGCCCGACACAGTTCATACAGTGATAGACGCGACCTGCTCCCAGGCGATCTTGTGCAGCCGCATGTCCGGAACCTTCTCTTCCTAGCTGATTGATGACCGGTACACGCACGTCTTTATAAGTAATCTCGCAGTGGCTACCGCCAACATGACCCCAGACAGGCACGCTTCGTTCGATAATGAAACCCGGTGTATCTGTTGGGACAATTATCTGCGTCATTTTTTCGTTGACACCACCCGCACCATCGTCGACTTCTGTGCGACACATGACGAGTGCCCAGGAAGCCTTGACACCATTTGATGTAAACCACTTGCGACCATTGATGACCCACTCATCTCCATCCCTTACCGCGGTCGTTTGCAAAGAACGCGGGTCAGAGCCGGGGTTGTCCGGTTCGGTCATTGAAAAACACGAGGACTGTTCGCCGCGAATGGTTGGTTCTAGGAACGTTTTCTTCTGGTACTCGGTGCCATATTTAATCAGTACGCTCTGGTTGCCGGATGTGGGTGCTTGCACGCCAAAGATACTATTTGAATAGGGACTCCATGCCAGTATCTCGTTCATGTAGGCATGGCCAAGGAATCCGATGCCCATGCCGCCATATTCGACGGGTAGATGAGGCGCCCAGAGGTTGCTTTCTTTAACGTATGTTTGCAATTCGAAAACAAGAGATTGCCTTTCCGGATTATCTGCAGATGTGTTCAGCTTGTCTTCGTTCGGGATGATGTGTTCGCCGACGATTTTTGCTGTATCCATGCGAATCTGATTGATTTCATCCGACAAGGAAGGAATGGGTGATACCTGAAGTGTGACGAGACTGGGAATGGCCATGATGAGGTTCTCCTGTGTTGATCTTTGTCGCCATCAAACCACACTTGGTGACAGTGATACAATCTGACCAGACATTGGGAAAAGAAAAGATGACAGAGAAAGGTTTGTTGGAAGGGATAACCATCCTTGATTTAACGCGGGTCGTATCCGGGCCGAGCTGCACGCGGTCCCTTTCGGATCTTGGCGCAGAGGTCCTTAAAGTAGAACCTCCCGAAGGGGATCTATGGAGGCTCGGTGTGCCAAAGGTTAATTCGGTCTCTGTTGGTTTCGCGCAGTTAAATGCTGGCAAGAAGCTGATGAGCATTGATCTGGCGACAGAAAGAGGAAAGGCACTGGCATACAAGCTCGCCCTGCAATGCGATGTTGTTGTTGAAAACTATCGACCTGGCGTCGCCGGTAGACTGGGGCTTGGTTATGACCAACTGTCAAAGGACAAGCCGGATATCATCTACTGCTCTATCAGCGGCTACGGTCAAGACGGTCCCGCGAGGGCGCGCCGGGCATACGCCCCCATCATTCATGCCGAGGTTGGCCTGCTGCATCAAAATGCCACAGAATGGGGCACGGAGCCTCGACCGGAAACAGCATCCCATGTGGACTTTGCCGTGGGGATGCAGGCAAGCAATGGCATCCTGGCGGCCCTCTACCACCGCTCAAATACAGGTGAGGGTGCCTATATCGATGCGTCTATGGCCGAAACGATGCTGGCCATGAACGAGGCAACGGCAATAGAAATCAATGGCGGCCTTGGCGGTGAACAGTCACCCTTTCGTCCTGGCAAAGCACCTATAGTCCAGGTTAAGAATGGTACTTTTGTACAGCTGCCCGGGAACCCATCGACGATGATCTTCAGTGTTGCAAGGGCGATTGGCAAAGAGCAGGAACTCGAAGACCTGGGTTGGACTGCGCCTACCTCAGCCCCAAAATCAACGAGCGCAGAGTCAATGAGTGCAGAAGATGCTGTAGCAAAGTTGCGTGAATGGGCTTTGTTGTTTGAAGATGTGCATGCACTGGAATTAGCACTTGATGAAATCAGGGTGCCTGTGGGTGAAGTGAGATCACTGGCCGACACAGTCAACACCGATTGGGCAATCGCACGTTCTGCATTCAAAGATATACCCTGTGGCGATGGGACCATTAAAGTGCCTGCTTCTCCCCTTAGAATTACCGGGCATTATGTTGGTCCGCGTGCGGGTGTTGCGCCGCAAGGTGAGGACAATCGAGCCGTGTTGGGCGCTCGTCTCCATCTAAGCGAGCAGGAGTTGGACCAGCTGGAACAAGACGGGGTATTGATCACAGAAACGAGTAAGCCGCTGAACAGTTCTCCATTCTGAAGGAAGGGTTGTTCCGCGGCGTGCTTGACCTGTCTGGTTATTGACTGGTCACAAGATCGCGAAATCGTTGCGCCTTCGTATTGCCCGGGGCGTCGGGATTCCATGTCATTGCGTGCTTTCGCATATAGCTATCAAGGCCAAGAAATAACGTTGGTATCTCCATGAGTACCAGGTCCTCGATCGGGAAAAATTCTACATGATCGCTCTCGGTGCTGACGCGAACGAAATGTTGATCTATTGGGTTCGCCAGTTGTTTGAAGAGTCCACCGACAATATCCGGTCCGGCGAATCCAGGTTCGAAATGACTCTGGTTAGCGCTAAAATAATAACGGCAACCCCAGTTGGCAAAGAACCAGCACCGGTATTCGTTACCTTGTTTGTAGTACTCCGGGTGGGTTGAGGCAATTTTTTTAATGGCCCCTGGAATTTGCCGATTCAGGCGTGTATTCATGGAGACGATAAATTCAAAATCGCGGTATATCTGGCTGCTTTCTTCGTCGCCCGTTGATGCAAGAACCGCCAGTACTTCAGGTTGGCTCATCTGATGCTTGTTGAGCTGTGTATATCCCGCCAGATAATCCCCATCATTGCCAACAATGTAGGGCGGGTAGTCTGTTGTATCGCCAAGTTGAATGGTCAGTCTCTTGATATGGGGTTTGCTCACAAGAGACGTCGCACCTGTATCCGAGGAGAAATTCAAAAATCGGATGTTGGTATCTGTCAGCTGCTGATTGATTGATTTTGCTTCAGCGTCACCAATATGAAATTCCAGTACA
>CAZAZB010000188.1:3475-7926 GCA_964489485.1 uncultured Pseudomonadales bacterium
CAGCTGCTGATTGATTGATTTTGCTTCAGCGTCACCAATATGAAATTCCAGTACATCTGCCCTGCCTTCCAGTTGCAGGTAGACATCCCAGCGATAACGCCAGTCTTCCTCCATGGCGCGTTCTTTGTACGGGAAGTAGACGGTTTCATCCAGCGGGATGATATTGTCGATACGAGCGTTTTTAGTGCTAGAGCTGGTGTTAGAGTCGTTGGCCATCATGGTCTGATACCGCTTGTTGTTGACCGTCACATACTCGCATCAGTTGTTGTGAATAGTGGTCTCTGGCGGACAATGATGGGTCATCAGATAAAAAAAGGGGCTCAGGGCCCCTTGTCTATTTTGGTGATAATGATTGCCGCTAGAACCACTGCAACTAGAACGATTGCAGCAACCTCAAATAAAACCGACGGCCACGAGGATCGACGGTCGTTGAATCGAACCCCTGTTGAAAATCATCGCGCTTGGGTGGGTCTTCATCGAAGGCGTTGATGGCGCCAAGGGTGATGGACAGGGGGTTCCCGTCACCCCAATCCCAGCGATAATTATATTGCACGTCTAAGGTCGTAAATGAGTCAATCTTTTCATCGAATACCGTTTTAGGTGGGTTTGATCCGCTATTGAAGACCTGCGCACCCAGGTTGTCATAAGATGAAATGTATCGAATGATACCCGTGACGCTGTGATTATCACGGGTGAAATTGAGCGTAAAGTTAGCCTTGTCTGCAGGCATGGATCTGACGATTCCACCATCACCTGTTGTGCCTGCGCCATCAGTGATCCCAAGGCCAAAAATGCCATTCTCAAATCCTGGAATGTCTTTTGGTTTGAATTCAAGGATATGATTCCAGTTCACGGCCAGTGACCAGGTGCCGAAGCTCACATCATAGTTGTAGCTTGCAGTGATGTCGACGCCGCTGGTTTTGATACTACCTGCATTGACATTGAAGAAATCAACAACCTGCAAGGCGCCTTGTGGGCTGCGCTGAACACCCGAGGTTAGATAGCTATTAGGATCTACGACACAATCGACTCCGCTCCCCGAAACACAGGGGAGTAGTGTGTTCCTGTCCACGTAGTTAGTGGGGTCAGCTGCAGCAGATTGAAATGCAGATAGCTCAGTTGCAAGTGTGACCGAAGCGGGTTGATTCACGACCTTGTCGGTAAAATCGAATGAATAATAGTCCAGTGTCATCATTAACCCTTCGGCAAACGACGGTGTCCAGATGGCACCGATATTAAATGTATCCGCTTCTTCGTTCTTTAATAAAGGCGATGGTTGTCCGTTCTGGATAATGCCCACGACTTCTGCATTTTCAGGGGTAGGAGGCAGGAGGCCTGCTTTCACTTCTGGCTTTGATAGAGGGTCAGAAATTATATTTCCGTCAAATCCGACACCTTTGAAGATTACGCCGGTATTAGGTGCACGGAAGGCCTGGCTAAATGAACTGCGAAGTGCGAGACCATCAACAGCCTGCCAGCGGATACCGATCTTGGGCGTCGTCTTGCTACCAATGAATCCGCCATAGTCCTCATAGCGAACGGCAAGCTGCATATCGACTGACTCACTGAAGGGTAGGTTTAACTCTAGGAAAAATGCGTTGATATCTCTTTTATCATTAAACTTCTTTGTAAAAGAGCCATAAAAATGGTCATCGGATACGGGAAGAAATGTTGGATTTGCCCCATAGGTCAGGAAATCCTGTAGCCCGGGATCAACCAGAGAGTAGGTTTTACCTCTGTTTTGTTGATCACGTCGCTGATAACCGATAGCGCCTTGTGCCATGCCGCCGCCCATATTAAATAGCTCTGAGGTCAACACGAAATCGAAGGTCATCAGGGTGTTCTCACGATTTTCCAGTGGCACAATCTGATAAATATGGTCGATCAGAGCGGGATCGTTGGGCAGGCTTGTTTCTTTCGTTAGGAAAGGGTTCAGGAACATGCAGTCGCCAACACCCTGGTTGGTTGAGGTCAATGCAAGTGAAATATTACGTTTCATATTTAATACATAACCGGGTGCAGGATTAGATGTTACGTAGCTCAATATTCCACCGAAGACACCACTGCCGGTCAGCGCGCCGCCGATCAGGTCACCGGCATCTGCATTGAGATCATAATTGTCAACGCCGTTTGGTACACAATTGGGGCCACCGAGACCGTTTTGTGCAAGTTCCAGATTGGTGCGGTTGACGGTTAATTCTTCACGATAAGTTTTACTGGTGCTGTAACTGAGTGAAACATCATAGGTCATGGCTCTGTCCATGGCCTCGAAGTCACCCCTCAAACCGGCCATGGCGCCTTCTGTTTGTGAATTGCTCTTCAGGTTTTTGGGTTGGAAGCTAAAGTCGCCGCGCTTGGAAACTTGATAGCCCATTGATGTAAAGACGCCAGGACCTCCATTGGCCGTCAGAATAGGCGCATTCGCTGGCGAAGGCATTACAGCTTGTGCTGTAAATCCTGCAACGCCTAAAGCTGTTATTGGGTCTGCACCACCTGCGAGCGCGGCACCAAAGGCTGCATTTCTGGCGGCGATGACCCCCGGTGCCCGTGAACCGAGCCCCCAGATTGGATCACCGACTGGCAATATCGTCTGAAAGGAATCAATTGCACCAAAGGCACCACTTGATGGTCTCCTGACGTCCTGGTCGTAGTACTGAACCATGCTGTAGAACTCAGCCTTGTCACTGAATTCATGCTTGAAGCTTGCCATCAGACTGTAACGTTGCTGCTCAATCTGAACGGCCCTGAACTCTCGGATATCTTCACGGCAGGATGAATTTGGATTATTTAGCGGATCTGAAAAAAAACCGGTGAAATAGCCCTGTTGCCCACAAAGTGGATCAGTAAAGCGTGTTTGACCAGATGCCGCAGTATCGGCGAGATTGACATAGGCTGGGTTTAAGTCGCTGAAACCAGGAAAGAACCCCGGAATAACCACCGAAAGCGTGCTGTTCGCGGCCGTTACCCGGTCCGGTTCTTTTTGTAAACCAATGTCCAGGAACGAGTAGGGGTCGCGATCAAAGTACTCACCGCCTATGACGAAGTGACTCCTGCCATCATTAAATGATGTCCCCCAGATTGCCGAGAGTGTTTTGTCTTCTGCGCTGGCACGATCGGAGCTGGTGATGTCACCTGCAATTTGTACACCTTCATAGTCATCGCGCAGGATAAAATTGACAACACCTGCGATAGCATCGGACCCGTAGAGAGCAGAACCACCATCTTTTAGAATCTCGACCCGGTCAAGCATTACCATGGGTATTGTATTGATATCAACAAATTCTGAACCGTCCTGAGTTTCTGCCGCGGCAACAACCTGACGTTTACCATTAAATAACACCAGAGTTGAATTAAGACCGAGGCCGCGCAGATTGACATTTGCTTTCCCGGCAATCGTCGCGTTCTCTGTATCGAAATTGTAGTTGGTTGTTGTGCCCGAGTTGATCGTTAGATTCTTAGTGATGTCATCAACAGAGACAGCACTCTGAATGTCGATGTCTGCCCTGGTGATCACCTGAATCGGTGATGCTGCATCTTCTGGACTACCCTTGAGATACGAACCAGTGACGACAATCTCCTCTAACTGTTCAGCGTATGCAAGAGAAGTGATTGACGAAATGAGTGAGACTGCAAGGAAAGTGAATGGACGTATCGTGCTTCGTACAATAGTCATATTGCCCCCAAAGGAGTATTTTATTATTAGTGCGGAGATTGTGTCGTTGCTCTCCACTTCCCTGAATATAGCGAAGTTTTCATTCAGAAGGCAACATAAAATTTGTGGTGGTAATTGAAGCCTATACAGAGAACCCGGTTGTGAACCAATTTTGCAAGCGAAGATGCTCAGGCACTAGGCAGTAAATACAGCTTAAACATCTGGCTCAATTCGGTTGCGAGCCTGGGATTAAATGCCTGATTTCTAGCCTGGTTTCCGACACCTTGCGCCGCGCTAACGATAAGGAACGCTGCCAGGATGATGTGGGGGAAGTCGGACTGGCAGGTTTCTACTGTGGTCAACTGAAGAGTCCGTCCTTCTTCATCTTCCTTTTCTCGCTCATTCTTTTCAAAGCTGTGATGAAGCGAGAAGACCAGATTGATGAAAGGATGAGTGCCTTTGTGTCCGGTTATCAATCAGGTCGAAAGGCAAATCCATTGTTCGGAATCAACTGGGCAGAGCACTGGGCAACACCCCACAGCCACAGGAAAGTAACGGGCCCGTGGATCCAGGCGGGCATGATGAAAGTATTTGTATTCTTGTATCGTTCTGTTTCACCGAATGGTGTGTGTACCAGGTAAGCGAAGACATAGCTGATAATGGTGACACCGACAAGATTCGCGATCACGGTGAACAATAAAACCTCCAGCGGATAACCGGCGAATGCAAGTGCCAGACGCCAACCAGCAAAAACGATAATTTCGGTGATGACGATCAACTTTTCCTTGGTTCTGGTGCG
>CAZAZB010000189.1:0-7914 GCA_964489485.1 uncultured Pseudomonadales bacterium
GAACACAACATCCAGCATTGGCGTCAAATCAATTTCTTCTTCTTCTTCTATCTGGGTATTTACCAGCCTGCGCACTGTTTAACTCCTGACAATTATATTGTTCTTTTAATGTATCTATATATGCCGAATCGAAAGAATACCGCGTCTTCCCGCTGGTTACAAACTGATAAATTTTAACCCGAATGGGACAGAAAACCGTTACCCGGCGTTGACCACCTTACTCACCGTCGTATAGTGCAAGCCCAGATGATCACCGATTTCCATCAATGTATAGGCATAGTCTACGTGTGCGCGGCGAATAAGCGCATTGCGATCTATCCGTGTGCCAGATGCAATGTTTTTAAACAGGACGTTTAGGCTACGACGCCGTTTGGCTCGCTTTGGTCCTCTTTTCGCCATTTTCTCACCGTTTAAGATGGGCTGCATCTCATTGAGGAATCGTGAGCTTCCAAGCAAAACCTGAAAACTCCTGTCATCTAGCGGTGAAGCCGCATCCATCCCGTCCTTCACATATTGCCTGTACTTTTTCTGGCATTCTTTAGGTCGCTTGCCAAAGTGCTCAAGTACAGAATCCGAGGTGAGGAATGCAGGCTGTTTAACATCGCCAGCCATGGCGCGGTGACTGCTCCAGCGATAACTGTTCAGAGCACTGAGTCTGCCGACCCTGGCGGGGTTAAGAACAACATGACGACACAGCGGTAACAGATAGCCTTCCTTTTCAAAAAGTACACTCTTAAAGCGACCCTGAAAAATGGGTCCCTCTTCGCCATGACGCCGATTAAAATGTTGCGTATAAACACCATTTAGCTGCCGCATTCCTTTGGAAAGGTTTGCCGACGGGACCTCCACCACCAGATGGTAGTGCTCGTCCATCAGCACATAGCTATGCAGGAGCCAGCCAAACCGCTCCACGACATTCTCAACAACATTAAGAAAAACAGCTCGATCATCCTTGTCTTTGAAAACAGTTCGCCCTTTTGCTCCCCTGCTCGTCACATGGTAGCAAGCACCGGGAAACTCTATTCGAACAGGTCTGGACATACTCGGCCCTGGCAGTTTTTATTA
Organism: uncultured Pseudomonadales bacterium; assembly: GCA_964489485.1. Taxonomy (GTDB): domain Bacteria; phylum Pseudomonadota; class Gammaproteobacteria; order Pseudomonadales; family Azotimanducaceae. The sequence goes on from CAZAZB010000189.1 coordinate 1,066, forward strand.
TTGGATGATCCAATGCATATTACGCAATGCATTGGTCAAATGGGGGAAAAATAATAACCCCGCCTCGATTCACGAACAAGCCCTAAGCTGCATTTTTGAAAAAAATGTTCCTTGACGGCAGACAGTTTCTATTAGTACCTTCAATAAAGCCCAAGAAACCTAAATCGAATCAATCATAATTAACAGGAGCAATACCATGGCTGTCGGAAAATTCCCCATTGAAGCTGGACACATCATGATGTTCGCGCGCTCTATTGGCGACGCTAACGATATCTACTATGACGCAGATTATGCAAAAACCACCGAACCAGGCGCCGTCATTGCCCCGCCGACATTCGTGCAGGCAAGCGCACAGTTTGATCCGGACTATTTTTTACGACCGAAGATCGGTGAAGAATGGTTTGGCTCTGCCAAGGAAGCCACAGGGCTTAGCCAACGAGAAAGCAAGGGCGGAGGTGGCGGAGGTGGCGGAGGCAGTCTTCACGCGGAACAGCACTACGAATATCACCAACAACTATGTGCAGGGGATGTGCTAACCGCCACATCCAAAACCGGCAAGACGTGGGAAAAGGAAGGTCGCCGCGGAGGAAAATTAACCTTCAGCGAGTCAGTTACCGAATACCGTAATCAGGCAGGCGAGCTCATCGTTACCGCAACTGGCGTCGGTGTCAGAACCGAACGGCCTGCTACGTCCGGTGATTAACACCAGACCACAAACAAACTCAGGAGAACGAAATGTCATTAAAAGCAAATGAACTGAAGATTGGCGATACCTATTCGGAAGAGGTCTGCAAAAACCTGTCCAGAACCCAAATAGTGCAGTATGCAGGCGCATCCGGGGACTATAACCCTTTACATAGCGATGAGTTATTCACAACAAAGATCGCCGGTTATCCCTCGGTATTCGCCCATGGCATGCTCTCTATGGGCATGACGGGAAAAATGTTGACCAACTATGTCGGGGATGGACGGCTCACCCGTTTTGGTGTTCGATTCACCTCCCAGGTGTTCCCGGGAGCAACGTTGACCGCGACCGCCACGGTAACGGACATTCGCGAAGAAGGCGGTATGTCTTATGCAGACATCGCTGTATCTACAAAGGATGAAGAAGGTACTGAAGTCATCAAGGGAAACGCTACGGCGCGACTGGATGGTTGATCAGAGAAAGTTAGATTCGGACCGGAGCCCTGAACCGCTCTTCTATTATTAATTGCAGGCTTGAATGAGGGAAATTGTCTCAGTCTATTCGCTGAATATGAGCAGTTCGGACATCAGGCATGTATGGTCGTTACATGCCTGAAGTCTGAGGCGGACCTGACAACCGGGATCTGCCTTGAATTGGATTTGAATTTCCCCCTGATAAGCAAGGAATGGCTGCGGGCTAAAACCCAGTTGAATTTCCTCACCGACGGGATAGTTAACATCGCTGACGCCCTCCTCTGGCATGACTTTCATGGCGATCAGTTCCTTATTTTCACTTTCACCACAATTGATATGCCAGCCATTAGCAATTTCCAATAACAGTATCGAATTTCTATCAGGGCTCCCATCAAGGCCCTCATCAGCGCGTCGAACAAGTTGAACGCGAACATGACCATTCGCTGCAAACTGCACCCGCTCTCTTGCACCTTTGGTCAAGTCGCTAATAGCTGTGATCATATAGGAGAAGGCAGAGGGTGATGCTTGAATGAGTCCGCTGAAACCACTGATGGCTCTGTCTGCCTCTTGCCGGTAGTTGATATCTCCGGTTAACTGATAGGCAAGTACAAGAGATCTGAGCGCAACGGAATTAGCTGACGGTGTAGCGCCATCCATGGGACTTTTCGGGCGTGTAATCATCGGCCCTTCAACATCCACATCTCGACGACTCAGGAAGTAGCCACCACCCTCTTCATCAAGAAAAATATCATTCATGGCATCAACGAGGACCAACGCATGGTCCTTGTATCGAAGGTCTCTGTCGTGGACCTTCGTCCCTCCATAGGAAAGACGAAACAGTGCTTCTGCCAAACAGGCGTAGTCTTCAAGATTGCCGGGAATAGAGACATGCCCGGCGAGTGATACCCGCCACAGCATAGGCTTGCCGCCATCAAAGTGTGTACCAAGCAACATGTCGGCGGCATTCCTGGCGGCAGTTATAAAACGTGGTAATTCAAGTGCCTGCCCGGCGATGGCAAAGGCAGAGATCATCATACCATTCCAGCCGGTGATGACTTTCTCGTCCCGCAGGGGATGTATTCGTTGTTCGCGAACACTGTAAAGCCGCTCCTTTATTTTACCCAATTCTATCAGGAGGCTATTCAGTTCCCTGCCGGTCCTTGTGGCGGTTTCCTCCAGAGAACCATCGAGCTTGAGAATATTCTGTCCTTCAAAATTTCCCGCGTCCGAGACGCCGTAGACATCTTCCATTAACCGGTACGCATCCTTGTCGAGCAGTTCCTGCAGTTCGTCTGTCCGCCAGAGAAAGAAAAGACCCTCTTCACCCTCCGAATCCGCATCTGTTGCAGAATAGAAACCACCATGGGGTGCTGTCATGTCTCGCAAAACATAGTCGCCAATTTCAATCGCGATTCGCTTGTACGCCGCATTGCCCGTTAATGACCATGCCTGGCTGTAGACAGATAAAAGTTGAGCCTGGTTGTATAACATCTTTTCAAAATGCGGGACCAGCCATTTCCTATCAACTGTATAACGATGAAAACCACCCGCAACCTGATCATATATCCCGCCCTGGTACATTTTGTTCAATGTCAGGATCAATGCTGCGCGTGCCTCGGGTGAATGGTTACGCCGAACATCGTCAATGAGTACCAGCAACTGAGATTCATTGGGAAATTTGGGTGCACCGCCGAAGCCCCCATGTACTTCATCCAGGCGGTTGACCAACTCACTTGCGGCAAGCCCGGTCAAATCCTGACTCAGCTCGGCTACCTCACCTTTGGCAGAGGTGTATTGTGATATCGCCCTGGATATCTCACCTGCCCGATCTATCACATCGGCTCGACGCGTTCGCCAAACCTGTGATAGCTGCCGCAACAAATCAAGAAAGCCACTGGGCGGATAATAAGTCCCTGCATGGAAAGGTTGCCCATCGTGGGTCAGAAAGTTCGACATGGGCCAACCGCCCTGCCCCGACATCAACTGGACACCCGTCATATAAATATCATCCAGGTCCGGCCGTTGTTCACGATCCAGCTTGATAGAAACAAAATGTTCATTCAGAAAGTTCGCAATTTCGAGGTTGTCGAAACTTTCATGTTCCATGACATGGCACCAATGGCAGGTCGAGTAGCCAATGGAAAGAAAAATGGGCTTATCACTGGCCTTTGCGTGATCAAAAGCCTCGTCACCCCAGGGAAACCAGTCAACCGGGTTATGTGCGTGTTGTTGCAGGTAGGGAGAATCCTCGTGTACCAAACGATTGGTGTAGCGTTGATTCGCGTCTGTGTGACTATCATCCATGCTTTCAGGGTTCCTGTTCTCTCGCCTGTTTTTCATTCAGTCGCTCTCACCCGGTCTGCCAACCGGGAGTGAATCCGACCGTGGCGCGTTTGGTGCAGTGTGGTAGCATTTCGGAAATGACTCGTTGGACCAAATAATGACAGAAGATACGCAGGATAAGAAACACCACAATGACATTTATGGAGATTTGAAAAAGAATCAAAGTGACGAGCCACTCCCCGCGGCGATACCCGCCGCCACGGTTGTGCTGATTCGAGATCATCTTGAGGGTGTTGAAGTTCTCATGTTAAAGAAAAATTCAAAAATCAGTTTCGGTGGTATGTGGGTTTTTCCTGGCGGACGAATCGATGACGGGGACAGCGACGACAATCGAGATTCGCTGGCCACGGCGCGTTATGCCGCAGCCAGAGAAACGAGAGAAGAAGCTGGTATCAACACAAGCCCGGAAGACTTCGTCTGGTTCGCCCACTGGACACCTCCTGCAAGTACACCGAAACGATTTGCAACCTGGTTCTTTGCCACAAAGGTCAGCAAAGATCAGGCGGTTACTATTGATGATGGTGAGATCACGGAACATACCTGGATGAAACCCGGCGAAGCACTCGGTAGGCATACACGGGGTGAAATAGACCTGGCGCCACCTACCTGGATCACTCTGTACCACCTATCACTCTATCCAACAGTTGATGAAATAATTGAAAACTTCGATCACAACCCGGAGAAGATTTATGAGACACGCGTTCTCGCCCGACAGGATGGAATCCGGGTTGCCATGTGGAAGGGTGATGTAGGATATGACAGTGAAGACCCGGACCTGGAAGGTGACCGGCACCGGCTCGTGCTAAACCCGGATGGCTTTGAATTTGAGAATACTGTCGAGACCTACTAGGAGCGTCCGAACGGGCATTTCTCAACAAACACTGCTTATGCACTCAACCCTGGCTTCCCTGATGGCAAAACGAAAACTGGGCTGCTGCCTGTTTATCTCGTTTTTGTTGCAATAGTCGATCAGAATTTTGTCTTATCCTAATCGAGTGTCTTGTGTTTGAGTGCAGCTTCCCGCGCAATGACCAGCAAGATTTTGAATCCTGCTCTGACGGCTTCAATTAAAGAACCTGAGACTTTCGACGCACCGAATTCGCGGCGCCGATAGGGAACCTCTATTTCCTTGATCCTCAATCCTCGCTTCTTTGCCCTGATCTGCATTTCGACCGTCCAGCCATAATTTCTGTCCGCCATCTTGAGCAGTCCGAAGGCGCGATGAGAAACAGCCCGGAAGGGGCCGAGATCAGTGTAATTCGTGCCCCATTTTAAACGCATCAATACACAGGCAAACCGATTACCATTTCGTTGCATGAAAGAAAGTGCCTTCCGTCCTTCAAGTCCCATGCGGCTACCCAAAACAAAATCTGCCTCACCCCTTAAGATAGGCGTCACTAACTCAGGTAACTTGTTCACATCATCACTCAAATCAGCATCCATAAAAACCAGCAGATCACAGTTCCCGGCAGCTGTGACGCCCGCCTGGCAAGCGCTGCCATATCCTCGTATGGGCTCGGAAACGACCACCGCCCCGCCTGCTTCGGCTACGCTTGCGGTATCATCAACCGAACCATTATCAACAACGATAATTCGCGTCACGAGATGTTTAACACTGGGCAACAGTCTCACTAAATTCTCACTCTCATTCAGCGCGGGAATAATTAAACAGATATCGGCTCCATCTTTTGTGAAGGAATGGGTCATCTGCCTGTCTTGCGAATCTCTGTTGTGGAACGCTCTCTTGTGAAAAGCCGGGTTTTGATCAATCGGTTCTTGAATACGCCATAGCCGATGACACCTAGTACAGGCAGAAACTCAATCATCACAACAAGCTGATTAAACAAATCTTCCTCTCCCATCGCTTGTAGGGGATAACGAAAAAAGTAGAGGGGCAGCGTGACGGTTAACATCAACAGGCCAATATTTGGCACAACTGCTAGCCAGGGAAGAAACCACAGGAAATACCATGGATAACCAGTGGGCGACAAGAGGAACAATACAGCGACAAGCCACAGGATCTGGTGAACCAGTTCAAGCCCATTCTCAGGCTGCCGGCGGACGATCACCGCAAGAAAGATAAATAACGCGATCGCTACGCTGATACGGGCCAATAACGGCGAGTCGAGTAACCCTGACCCATCGACACCCACTGCCAGATCAAATCCATTTTCAACAAGGGAGAATAAAAAGGCATTGGTATGCCAGGAACCGGCATAGGCGATAAACCCTGCATTAGAGTCAAATCGTGTGAGAAACTGCGGGGCAAGCAATACCGTGCTAAGTAATAGAAATGGAACCATTACTTTCAGGTACCCATATGGGCTCCCCCATAGCGGCCTGAACAATATAGGTGCCAATAGCACAGGCCATATCTTGGTGCCAACCGCGAGGGCCAGCACCAGACCTGCGTAGTTGAACTGTCGGCGTATCGCAAGAACGACCGCACCCAGCATGAAAGGTAGTAGAAGCACATCCATGTGTGCTCGATTCACTGTCTCAATGATGACCAGCGGGTTAAGCCAATAGATTGCGACCATGGACAGATTTTGGCCCAGGCTCCTCAGCAACAGGAGCAGCAGACCAAGCGTGAGACCATCAAAAAACATCAGTACAAGTCGCCAGACCAGAAGATCACCGGGTGCAACATTCTGACTGAAAGCAAACGTGACTTGTGCAATGGGTGGATATATCGTCCGTATCGTCGGATAGGCGACACGATAGAGATAAGACAAATTCGATAACTTATCGATGGATGATGAGGTCGGTTCGACGATGGCGCCGTCCAGAGCTGACAGATCGTCCTGAAAAGGCGAAGGAAACGCATCTATCGGTGCGTAGGCATAAGGGTTTAGGCCGCTGTTGATCAATTCCCCATCCCAGAAATAACGATAGTAGTCATCCTCGTATATGGGGGTTGAGGACAAGAAGAGCAGCCTAAGAATCAATCCAATTAGTAATATGAGTGGCAGAGATAGTGTCTGTCTATATGTAACCTGTTTAGGTAAAACGAAAATGCAGAGAATGAGGTAGGCTCCACCTGCTAGCAGCATCAACAGAACGAACGCGCCGGTAGGTCTGGCGAGCCAGGGTATCTCTGGTTCAAATGCCGGAGCCAGCAAACAGATGGCCATCATCGCTAGCAAGTAGATCCCAAGGCTGACCACAGCAGTGAGGCGAGCAGGTCGTTGCAAGGCTGTAAAATTCCTGATTAGTTTTCGGTTCCGCTATTCACTACCGGTACCATTATTGGCAACCGGCACACTATTGACGAGCAGCACACCATTGGCGACCGGCATCCTTTTTAGCTGCCGGCACCCTTTTTAGCTGCCGGCACCCTTTTTAGCT
>CAZAZB010000190.1:0-7874 GCA_964489485.1 uncultured Pseudomonadales bacterium
AGCAGAAGAAAAAGAACCTTTGGATATCACAGGGCTCGCCACGGCCATCGCGACCAGCCTTGCAATATGCGCCATCGCAGAGCTGATCGCGAAACAATTTGGCCAGGAAAATTACACGATCCTTATCATAACGATCCTGGCTCTGTGCGTAGCAAACATGATGAAACCACTTGTTAATCGCTTCAATTCAGAATTCGAAGTGGCGACCTTCTTCATGTACATGTTCTTCGTGACCATAGGAGCAGGGGCAGATCTTGCGACCATTGCCGGTGTAGCTTTGCCGTATGTCATCCTGATTTGTTCTGCTGTTGCATTATTTTTTGTATTCATTCTGATATTCGGCAAACTCTTGCGCCTGGATCTTGCGGAACTAATGATCGCAGCCAATGCCTGCATATTGGGTCCTGCGACGGCTGCCGCGCTTGCTGCGGGTCAAGGCTGGCGCGATTTGGTGACACCGGGCATGTTGACCGGTGTGCTTGGCTACTCGGTTGGAACATTTATCGGTGTCGCTATAACGAATATGTTAGGTTAGGAAGACGCCAGTTGATGCTCATCACATCGCGTTATTAGTAATAGTGCCAAAATAGAAGGGGTTGATAATGGACTACACGCATATCATTGTTGGTGCCGGATCAGCCGGTGCGACGCTTGCGGGCCGGCTCTGCACTCGTGAAAGCGGTGCTCGTGAAGATACACAGGTCTTGTTACTGGAAGCGGGTCCAGATTATAGAAGTGATGGTGCCCCGCCTGAAATGAGTTCACCTAACCCGGGTAAGATTATTACGGGAGAGGAATTTGAAAAGTTTCGCTATCCACAACTAACAGCGTCTAGAACAAAAGCACAGGACCAGCAACTTTATTGGCGCGGCCGTGGTCTTGGCGGTAGTTCCGCTATTAATGGACAGATCGCTATTCGTGGTATGCCACAAGATTATGATATCTGGGCAGAAGAGGGGTGCGACGGTTGGGCGTTTGAGGATGTCTTACCCTACTTCAACCGATTGGAGTCTGATCTTCGTTATGGCCATGAAGACTATCATGGTGCCGATGGTCCTATCCCGATCTATCGCGCGTCACTGAATGAAATGGGACCTGTGGATCGTGCCATGGTGGAGAGTGGACTGAACCTGAATTATGCCTGGGCAGAAGACCATAATGCTCCCGGTGCGCTTGGCGTGTCACCCTATGCTATCAATAACCGAAACGGGAAACGGGTGAGCACCAATGATGCTTATATCGAGCCGAACAGGGGTCAAAACAATCTGCATATTAGGGGAGATGTTCAGGTAAATAAGGTCATCTTCTCTGGCAACAGGGCAATTGGAATTGAACTAGCGTCGGGCGAGCTGCTGCATGCAGACAATATTATCCTGTCTGCCGGTGCCGTCCATTCACCGACGATACTCATGCGATCAGGCATTGGTCCGGCCGATCACCTGAGTGAACACGATATTGATGTCAAACTTGACCTGCCAGTGGGTCAAAATTTTCAAGATCATCCCATTGCTACCTTCGTTGTCCAGTACAAGGATGAGTACATCCCTCCAGAAGGGTTTCGTCACACGAATTGTTGTATCCGTTACAGCTCAGACATGGATGGCGCCGGACCTGGAGACATGTTTATCGTTGCCATGAATGGTCTGGGGGACAGCATCGGTCGTCTGGCGACCAAGACCAGAAAGAACTTTGGCACCGTGGGTGTTTGGGTCAATGAATGTTATTCACGAGGGCACCTGGCTCTTCAATCGGCAGACCCCTTCCAGGATCCGATCATCTTTGCGAACATGTTGGATGATGAGCGAGATTTGAACCGGCTTCGAGATGGCGTTGGAAGATTGTTAGATCTGGTGCATCAACCGGCATTCTCAGAGATTTCCAGTTCCATTATCCGCGTCGGTGATTTTAAACCGATATCAGAATGTAAAAATGATAACCTGGACGAGTGGATGATGGCATTCGCTGGGGACACGCAGCATGGTACCTGCACATGCAGAATGGGTGCCGAAGATGATTCGCGTACTGTTGTGGATTCTGATTGTAAGGTGCTGGGCGTCGAAGGCTTGCGTGTGATCGATGCCTCGATCATGCCAAATGTGCCTCGTGCCAATACACATCTGACGGCGGTGATGATTGGCGAGAAAATGGCGGATAAGCTATAGCGGATTCCAGAGAGGCGTTCCGCTAGTTCGGGGTAGCTGGTTCAGATCAGTCTCTCGAGAGCACTTTCACTGATGCTCTGGGCGTACCTTACAGCCAATGACAAACTTGGAATTAAGCCCTACGGAACATGGGGCTGAGATATATCATTGCAGTATCAATATCAACCTTGATTTACTGGTTAGAAGAGTGCAACCTTTTCATTCTCTTATCCTGAGAATTCAAGTGGAAAAGCCTTTTGCCGCCTACAGCGGAGATGCTCCCTATATTTTTGTGAGCTACTCACATAAGGATTCATCCATCGTTTACAAGGAACTCATCTGGTTACATGACCTGGGTTTCAATGTCTGGTATGACGAGGGTATTGCGCCAGGTACTGTATGGCGAGATGAACTAGGTCGGGCTCTCGCCGAATGTTCTGTTTTTCTCTACTTTATTACGCCGCAATCTACATCCTCGGTCCACTGTGTCAAAGAAGTCAATTTTGCGCTGGGTAAAGATAAACACATTCTTTCAATTCACCTCGAAGAGACAGAGTTACCCGTGGGGTTGGAGTTCAGCTTAAGTGACATGCAGGCGGTTTACAGTCACCAGTTCGACGGGTCCGCGTACAGGGACAGAGTTAAAGTGGCACTGGAATCCTTGTTACCGCAACAGGCACTTGAAGTCACTCGCTATGATATGAACGAAGTGTTGGAACATACGCCAGAAAGCACTCAATATGCAGCCAGAGATCCAGGCCTGAATCGTGAAGTAACCGTGATAGCGCTGGATAGAGAAGTTTATTCGAATCATCCAGAGCTCGGTGAAGCACTGCTGCGTGAGATGCGTGTTCTGGCGGTAATGGACGATGTGAGAATTGTGACTATCTATGATATTGGCGAGATGGATGGCGCCCCCTTTGTGGTCACTCAAATGTCGAAAGGCACAACTTTGGATAGCTTGATTCGAAAGATTCAGATCAGGAAGGAAAAGCAACCTGGCCTAAGCCCGAGACAAACGCTTTCTCTGGTCCGGAATCTGGCCATCATCTTCAATCTATTGGACCAAAAGGATATTGATTACCAGATTGATCTGCGAAACTTTGTCGTACATGAAAATGGTAATGTGCAATTGACGGGCCTTGGATTGTTTCTTGAAGCACAGTTTCTGGTCAGATTTGGTGACTCATTCAATCCACTGTCTGTCAGGCGATACTTAAGCCCTGAAGAGTTTCATGATCCGAACTTCAAAGCGACACCAACAAGCCGTGTTTATTCTCTGGGTATGATCTATATGGAGATTTTCTCGGGCTTGCTGCTACCCCTGGGTATGAAGCGATCAGATTTTCAGTTACGGATCACTGATTTGCCTGTTGAGCATCAGGATCTGCTCATCCAGATGTTCTCTGACCAGGAAACAAGAATACCGAATAGCCTGGCCCTTATTCGAAAGATTGATGAAATGGAACCCCAATTGCACCAGTTAGATTATGGGGGTGTATCTGAGCTGCTGGATCTCAACTAGGACTCAATTGAACTTTCCACAGTTTGTTTTCTAAGATCTAGCGCCTTGCGAACCTTTACTTGCTCTGCTTCATTAAACTGGAATTTCGTGAACAGGAGTGCACCAATAAAATAGCAGGCAAATGGTAGTAAAGAGAACAGTGCTCTAAGGGCGAACTTCACGTCATCAGACTGCTCTACATTAGGTTCAAAACCAGAAAACTGTAGTACCCAACCGACAATAAGTGCGGTGAGTGCGGCAGAAGACTTCCTAAATAGATTCCAGACAGCGAGATAAGCGCCTTCTTTGCGTTCATTGGTTTTGTATTCGTCATAGTCAATGATATCTGCCTTAATCGCTGGCGCGACCACCAGGCCACAGCCTGAAGCCAGACCCTGGGCAAATGCAAGAATCCAGATGAGGTTGACATAATCAATCGCGAAGAAATAGCCTAGAAAGGTTGCCGATGAAAGCCACATCGCGCTAAGCCAAAGTGTCTTCTTGCCAAATCGTCTGGAGAGATGTATCCACAGGGGTGTAAAGATAAACTGCGGCACGGTATAGACAAGCAATATTGAAACCATAAATGCCGATCCGGACATGGGTAACTGATCCATGGGAATGACATATTCCACCAGGTAGGGGACAAGAACGCCGATAACGGCTGCGCCGAAAGTCTCAATGCCATAAACGACTAAAAGCAACAACGCATGTGGATTTCTAAACACATCACGGATCGATTTGAAGACATTTTCTGGCCCCCTGCCCTGATAGTCTTTACGTTCCGGCATTAAACGGGCTGACCAGAGTATGAGACAAGCGATACAGGCACCAGCAATAGCAGAAAGATAAAATGCGAATGTCCGTTTGTCCTCAGCTTCACCCATGAAGTAAAGTGCCGCCAGGCCAAGTACCGAGCCAATGGCTGTGAACATGTGTGAATAGCCAAACAGTTTGGTTCGTTCGTGGTAGTTAGGGCTCAATTCGACACCCAGGGCACCATGAGGAATATAGAAGGCGGTACTTGCGGTTTCATAGACCAATAAAGCCAGAGCCATCCAGAAAATAGTCATGACCCCGCTTAACATCAATGGCGGCGACCAGATCATACAGAGACCGATCCCCATGGGGATTGCAGAATAGAACAGCCAGGATCTGCGCCGCCCCAGTGGAGAACGCGTTCTATCAGAAAGATAACCCACCATCGGGTCGGAGAAGGCATCCCAAATTCTTGAGGCAGCGATGAGCGTTCCCATGACTGCTGGTGCGATCAACAGGACATCGGTTGAAAATTTCATCAGATAAACACTGAATAGAATCCCCATAACACCCGTTGCAACTCTTGGAACTGTGTATATCCAGATGAGTTTTATTGACAGTTGTTCACCCGGTTCATCGGTGAGGGATTGCACAAATGTATTTTTCAAACTGACCTGGGCCACAGCAGGCTGTTCATATAAGGCTGCTCATATTAGATTGCGGTGCTGGTGAGGCCTGAGGTCCAGTCCGTTGGCCCGATCATAGTATCGAACGGCTACTGTGCAGGGCGGTATCCATTCATCAATTCGTGAACAGTCATCATTAGTCATGTCGACGTCCACCGCGCCGAGGTTGTCAGTGACCTGACCCAGTGTCCGCGGACCAATGATGGGTGCTGTAATACCAGGCTGTGCTGCACACCAGGCCAGCGCAAGTTGCGACAGGGAACAATTTTTCTCATCTGCCATTATCTTTAGTCGGTCGAGCAGATCCCAGGCAAGGTCCGTGACCTCTCGATTTGCGTTGTCTTTTCCATCTTGCCAACGACCGTCTTCAGGTCCACTGCCTCGCTGATATTTCCCGGTGAGCAAACCGCCACACAAGGGACCCCAGGGAATAATGGCCATGCCAAAACTTTGTGCAGCGGGAATAACTTCGCGCTCAGCCGTTCGGTCCAGTAAATGGTAGGCAGGCTGCTCGCAAATAAAGCGGTTGAGGCCGAGTTCTTTGGCGATCCACAAGGACTCTACCATCTTCCAACCCGGGAACATGCTGGTACCGATGTAGCGTATTTTTCCCGCACGAATCAGATCATCGAGGGCGCGCAGTGTCTCGTCAACAGGAATTGTCGCGCTGCTCCTGTGCATCTGGTAGATGTCTATCCAGTCGGTTCGCAGGCGTAGTAAAGAATCTTCACAGGCTTTGATAATGTGCCGTCGAGATGAACCGCGATCATTAATATCCGCGCCCTGAGGGCTATAGACTTTGGTCGCAAGAACAGTATGTTCGCGTTTCCCGTCCCGGCTCAATGCCTCTCCGACAATGCGCTCGCTCTCGTTAGCCGCATAAACGTTTGCGGTGTCAATGAAGTTCACATTCTGTGATAAGGCATAGTCAATAATTTCGATAGAATCTGCCTTGTTGGTGCGTCCACCAAACATCATGGTGCCCAGGCAAAACTGACTGACCTGGACGCCGGTTCGACCGAGCGATCTGTATTTCATATTGAAGTCTTCCCTTTGGATGTTTACGTTTGACTTCAATTAACCTACAAACGGGGTAAAGAATCTACCCCGGGATCGTTCGTCACCCCACAGGATCTATAGCGGTACCTTCGCCAGACGCCAAAGAATCAAATCCCTTTACAAAAAGCCAAAATGGTAGGATTAGCTCAAATAAGCCTCCGGGAATGAAGCTTATTGTTGATATATCGTGACCATATTTCGCAAATATGACCCCTGCGAATAAGACGAAAGATCCAATAAACTCCCTGGGTTTCTTATTAGAGTAGTATTCAGAATATTGAGTTAACAATCGGGCGTCAATGAGATGGGGATTAGAAAATGTTGCTAGAAATTGATCGAATACAGCTTGCGGTTCCAGACGCATCTGTTGCTGCGCAGGGATGGGTGTCCATACTGGGAGCAGAAATATCGGACGTAGATAAAGTTGATTGTTTGAATGCATCAAGAACCAGCCTGCGCCTGGGAAACGGCATAGTTGAATTGCTTGAACCAGATGGTGCCGGTATTGTCGCAGATGCAGTCGGCGGTCGTGGCGCGCATATGTTTGCGGCTGGCGTATCCTGTAACGATGTTGATCTTGTGAAGAGTAGTCTATCCTCCAGATACTCCAATATTATTCAAGAAGGAGGGCAGCTATTTGTCGATGGGTCTGACATCGGAATAGAGGGGCTCAGAGTAGTCGTTAGTCAGCATGAAGAGAGACAGCCTGTTGGCGAGATAGATTTCTTTTATGAGGCGACTCTATTAGCAGGAAATTCTGAGGAAGAGACAGCCAAATTTGCTGACGTATTTTCACTGGATGCGCTGGAATTTGTCGCTATCGATTCTCCCGGATTTGGATATTCCGGTACCCTGACCCTGTTCAGGAAAAATCTGCTGCATCGATTTGAAGTCATTACACCGCTGGAGGTCACCAATACCATGGGTCGATTCTTCGCCAAAACCGGTCCTTGCTTGTATATGGCCTATGCGGAAACATCCAACCTTCTGGACATTGAGAGGCGGGTTAAAGAACGAGGAGAAGCTGTCACGGTAGATCGCCCGAAAGATCGTAGCGAGGATTTACCGGCTGATGGTCTCTGGTTACATCCAAAGTCTCTCGGCGGCATGATGTTGGGTCTTTCACGACCGACCAAAGCCTGGCAGTGGTCGGGCCATCCTGAATGGGTGGAGGAAATCTCATGACCATTAGGGTAGAAACCACCGGGCGCGTTCAAATCATCACGTTAAATCGTCCGGACGCACTTAACGCCTTTAACGATGAAATGTACAAGGCAGTGGGTGATGCTCTGAGAGCCGCCGCGACTAACAGTGATGTTTCAGTTGTAGTCATTACTGGCACGGGCAGAGCCTTTTCTGCAGGCCAGGATCTTGGCGAAATGGGCGACTCCTCTCGTCGTGAGCAGGGTATTGTTGCTCGGTTTCCAGACTTCATCAGTGCCGCAGCGACTTTTCCTAAGCCTCTGCTCGCTGCAGTGAATGGCATTGGTGTTGGTATTGGCCTGACCTTGCTTCCCCACTGTGATCTTGTTTACATGTCAGATAAGGCGCGTCTACGGGCACCTTTTGCGCCTCTTGGCGTCACTGTAGAAGCTGGGAATTCCTATCTGTTGCCAGAAGTTCTGGGCTGGGCGAATGCCGCTAATATTCTATTTACGGGGAAGTGGATTGAAGCATCTGAAGCCAAAGAAATTGGCCTCGTCTTTCAGGTGAGTGAAGCTGATC
>CAZAZB010000191.1:0-7812 GCA_964489485.1 uncultured Pseudomonadales bacterium
AGATCATGGGCGTGAACCATATTGCGCCCACGGCGTTTGGCTTCGAACAATGCTTCATCGGTCTGTCGCAACCAGTCGCCGCTTGAGTCTCCATCAACGTATTGCGCCACGCCAATTGATACAGAAATTTTCTGCTTGGTGGATGTCTTGAATTCAGCGATTTTCCGTCTCAGGTCATCCGCCAATCCAGAAGATGAAGCGATGTCCAGATCCGGTGCAAGAACCACAAATTCATCTCCGCCATAACGAAAGAGACGGTCCGTCGCACGGATTCGCTCTCGAATGCTGTTTGTCACGCCCACCAAAACCTCATCGCCTGCCGCGTGCCCGGCCAGATCATTCACATCTTTGAAATTATCAAGGTCGAGAATGAGCATGGACATGGCGGACTTCTTTCTCTGATAGATTTGAATCATGTCATCGATTTGTTGATCCAGTGCCCGACGGTTCCCTGCACCTGTGAGCCCGTCAATGGTGGAAAGTTTTATCAGCTCATCTCGCTGTTTATTACGTTCGCTGGCGAATATGTAGGCGAAGAAAATACATCCGGTAATCGATAACAGAAATCGAAGATAGTCGAATGTTTCCATAGTAGGGAAAAGTGATATGGAAATGATCCCAATTGTCGCCATTGTGAGCGCCAGTGAGAGTCTGGGCGTGACCAGAAGGTAACTAACGAGAACTGTCGGGAACAGCAGATATCGTTCAGTTGGACCCGCCATCAAAACGATGACGATTGTGCCACCTAGAGACAGGCAGGAGAGGAATATGCCGGCTCCGATGACATTGCGTGTCGTGTAAACGTAGCCAAGTACGAAAGCACAACAAACAAGGCCAATAGCGTCGACAATGGCGATGTTGTAGTCGCCCCGATAGAAGCGAATAGCGGCGAACACCAGTAGGCCTAGAAGACAGGCCGAGCATAGTGTCAGAATGATAATCTCTTCTGTTGTTCGCCTGGTCGGTCTGCGATCCAGGTGTCTGGTGATAGCGTCCATGGCGTCTGGGCAGTTGCTACGAGTGCAGGATTAGCCCATCACCGCCCGATAAGTCTGGCGCTTAAATTCGTGGCTGAATTCATGCCAGAAGCCGGGTAATCGTTGTGTGAAGATCAGTGCCGCAAGACCGGCGCGTGGCGATATCCAGGTATGGGTACCCGCAAGGCCCCCCCAGTGAAATTCGTCTATCGCCTCAGAGGGTTCGCCTTTTAGCGGCTGCGTTTTGATGGCAACACCAATGCCGAAAACAGTGTCTGGCATAAACCAGTTCGGGAGCTGAACAAGCATGCCTGCCGGGAGTTGATTGCTATGCATCATCGCAACGGTTTCTGGCTTTAATATCCGTACTCCATCCAGTTCACCCTTGCCGACCAGACACTGGATAATTTTGGAGTAGTCGATGATGGTTGATACCAGTCCGCCACCGCCAGACATAAATGGTTTGGGTGCCAGATAACCTCCCATCATGGTATCCGGCGCCACATTGAGTCCGGGTTTCATGGGGTCCAATGGGTCTACCGGAACATAGTTGGTCGCAAAGCGATCTTGTTTGGCCTCCGGCACGTAGAAGTCCGTATCCTTCATACCAAGCGGCTCAAATATCCGTTCTTTCAGAAAGGAAATAAAACTCTGTCCCGACCAGATTTCGACGAGGCGGGCGAGAATGTCTGCCGAGACACTATATTGCCAACGGGTACCGGGCTGGTAGGCAAGGGGTAGATCACTTATTTTGTTGACCATTTCCGCCAGTGTTGACTGTGGGTCAAGAATTTTTTGTGTCATGTAAAGGCTGTCAACAGGAGACTCTGCAAAAATGCCATAAGAGAATCCGGCGTGATGCGCCACCAGTTGCCTGATGGTTTGTTGGCTCTTCAGGGGCTCAGTTTCTTCCGGGTCGGTGGCGCCAGATTTCAAAACCTGTAGATCTTCGAACTGGGGTAAGTGCGCTGCCAGCGGATCATCCAGACTAAACTTGCCATCTTCATAGAGGCACATGGCCGCCATTGACGTAATGATTTTTGTATTTGAGTAGATGCGAAAAATTGTTTCCTCTGTGAAAGGCTTCTTCGAGTCAATATCTGCGTAGCCCCAGGTAGTGAAATCAACAGGTTTGTTATTCCTAAAAACGACAGCCGCTGCACCAGGGATTAAATCATCATCGACATACTTCTGAATGGCACGATGCATGTCGGAAAAGTCGAATGGGTTATCGCTAACGTTGAAATAAGTGATATTGAATTCCTCAATAGGCCCATGTTATGGGTAAATACCGGTTCATCCTGAGCAACGGGATTTCCCTGTTCTTAACCTGAAAGTGAGTAGGTTAGAATTGCAGCAGGAACAACAACTACTTCGTCGAATCTCTGGTGTATGATTTAAATGCCAGCGGAATCTCGTAATTGTGGCTCGTCAGATCTATATAGTACTTTTTGTCTTTCTTGCGACGTATCAGCAGTCGTCTGTCAGGGACGATAGCACCTGGGCGAGGAGGGCGACGAAACCGCATACGCCGTTCGCCTGACTTTCGCTTTTCGTCAAAATCGGGTTCGTCATCGTCTTCGACTTCCTGCACATAACATTCGCAGCCGATTTCTGAAAGCTTGATCATGTAGTCAAGAGCAGTTGCCTCAGATATGTTGTTCTTGATGACGAAGTCTTTGCCGGAAAACAATGAATTGGTTCTTTTTACGTCGAGCTTGAATAGCTTCGCGAACCTTTTTTTTGTTGTTGTCTCGTCAAATTCCCCTGTGAGGGAGCCGTCGAATACAACTCTGAATAGTTCATCACTCATATGAAATGTTGAATCGTTTCTTTATCAAGCCTGGGACGATAGAGGATATCAGAAAAAATTGCCAAACGTGGAAGGATTCAGCACCCGATTTGCCTGGTGCGAGGCTTGGCTCAATCGTGCAATCACAACTGCCCGGGAATTCTTTACCTGAAAATAATTGAGTATTGCTGCCCTATCAAGCGACTTCGCCACCCAGTGTGGAAAAGGGTTGATTTCGATTGTGACGTAGACCCATGATGATATCGGATAGTACCTTGTCAAATTCATCGCCTGTGTCCAGTATTTCGCTATTTTCTGTCACCAGGAGATTAGAGAGTTGCCGGGCTGAATACTCAGCAACTTTGATGCCCGACCGGTTGGCGAATATGTAGCGATCACCGCCTGGCATGACTGCCACCAGTTTGCAGGGTGTGAGGGTGCCAACCATGAGCGGGAGTTTTACCCAGGCTTCAGGATGCAACTGGGCGACAGCATTGACGGCAGAGTTGCGTTTTTGCAGGGTCTTTCGGCGTAAGGCCATGGATCTTCGCTTTTTCTGCCGGGAGAGAACCTTTTGTTTCATCAACGCCACAACCCGGGATGATTGCCGCGCCTTCTGGTGTTGTATGGCGAGTTGCCGTCTTTGTTGTTTCTGTGTTTCCAGTTTTTCCTTTCGAATTTGTTCGCTGATTTTAATCAGTATCTGGCGAAAATGGTTTCGGATTAATCCACTTGTGGTCTCAGCGAATGAGAGAGGTTTAATGGTCTCATTACCGAGAAAGTTGATCATCTGACCATAGTCCAGCTGCATGCCTTTGCGTCGGTTATGGTTGGTAAATAATAGCCGTTCTGCATGCTGACTGTTCATGATCAGTTTGACGCGGGCAACTTTTTCTTCAGGTTCGTTCTTGTCATCAAACAGGTACCATTCCCCAACTTCCAGTGCTGCAATCTCTGAGGCTGCAGATTTTTCTATAGTCTGCACGGCGATTTCGTGTTTGGCGCGTGGTGAAAGGTACTCGAAGTCGCAGGGCTCGGAAGGGGTCCCATTTCTAATGGCATTGTATTCTTCTTGAACATCCATCAGGGCAAGTTCGATCGATGAAGTATCAAAATCCAGCGACTCAGAAAAGTACAGCATTTTGTTTGGCAGGCTGTCCATGAGTTCATGATGTTTGTAGACATTTTTGCTGGGTCTTAATGAACGGATGAGTGCCCGGGTGATATTGCTCGCCTTCTCCCACTCACGTGAATCTTTTCCGTATCGGATGATGATCTCCTGCAGGAATTCATACCAGGCACCCTGTAAAAGAAAAACGATAAACATCGGAAACTTTTGCTTGTCCATTTCCTGGTTTAGTAATCGAGCAGAATGAAGCCGTGCCTTGTGCAGGGTAAGGTTGGCGAGTTCCGTATTGGCGAGTCTTGATTCCATCTTCTTGAAAATGGGATCTCGCTTGACGAACACTGTCTGAACCTCTCTCAGAAATTCTTTGTGATTGATCCTGCCTTTTGCGTGTGCCCGCAGTCTTTCTTCGATCTGGACGAAAAGCTCATCCCCCAGGATACCCAAATCTTCACTCCAACCGAGACATTCTCGCAAGAGTAGGTCTAACAACTGCACGACCTGATGTTGTCTGGTAATGGATTCAGGCCCAAGCTTTATCGCCGGTATGGCTAAAAATGCAGCGTAACTCCGGATGAGCCCTTCGATTTTGTAGTCCAGGTCTGTTGTCGACAGGAGTTTGTTAATGGTGTCATCAACGAAAGTGAGAACCGCATGGTCTCTCCTTGCCAGGGTCGTACCGGGGTGGTGCTCTCTCAGCTGCGCAATGAGCGTTGATGACTGCTTGTTAAAACTGAGTGAAGGCAAAGTCTGTAGGAGTTCGAGCAGCTGCGCCCGCCCGATCACCACGGCACCGGGTTCCGGTGACATATAGTAGGTGATCAGGGCATTCTCGACCTGATCTTGTTTTTTATTGCAACTGGCCATGAGTTTGCCTGAAAGCGGTATCTCCATGAGTCTTATCGGCACGAATTGATGGTATTGAAGCGGCACTGGTTAAAATGTGATCGAGATCACACTTTGGCCCTGCCTAATCCAGATATCAGACGAAGTATCGTTCATCGGGTATTTCTGATTTGATCAAATATTAGCGTTGACCTTGCCAAATGACGACCTATCAATCTGTGCAATGCGCCATATAGTGGCGTTCAGGACGCTACCTCGACTGTTCAACTGGGTTATACTCGCGCGACGAAATTTGAACTGGAGAAAGACATGAAAGGCACTGTGCATTACGAGAAACGTGGCGAAATAGCGTTACTCAGCATCGATAACCCACCGGTAAACCCACTGTCATCAGGCGTTCGTCAGGGGCTCTACGATGGCGTCGAGACGGCCCTTGCAGATGATGAGGTAAAGGCCATCGTTGTGACCGGTATGCACCGGGCATTTATCGCCGGTGCGGATATCAGTGAATTTGGTGCAGCAGCAACCGAAGGTGTTGGCCTGTTTGAGGCCATTGAGAAGATGGAAGCCAGTACCAAACCGATTGTTGCAGCGATCAATGGCACGGCGTTCGGTGGTGGTCTCGAAGTCGCTCTTTGTTGTGACTACCGTATAGCAGCAGCAAAAGCACCTGTTGGTCTTCCGGAAGTAAAACTTGGCCTACTGCCAGGTGCTGGTGGAACACAACGTTTACCCCGGCTTATTGGCGCTGAACGCGCGGTTCAGGCGATTGTCTCCGGCAATCCTATACTGGCGCCCCAGGCGTTGGAGATGGGTATTATCGACAAGATAGCAGAAGGGGATATTGTTGATGCGGGTATTTCCTATGCACAAGAAATCATCGCGGCGGGTGCACAAACGCGCAAGGTACGGGATATGGAAGACAAGATATCCGCCGATCGTGGTAATAATGAGCTTTTCGAGAAAGCAGCAGCGCAACTCGTTAAGACAAACCGAAACCAGTTTGCACCTTCACAAATATTGAAATGCATCGAAGCGGCTGTTAACTGCGACAGTTTTGACGAGGGCATGGACGTTGAACGAAAGCTGTTCGCGGAATGTATGCAAGACCCGCAAAGAGAAGCACTGATACACATATTCTTTGCAGAACGTGCCGCCAACAAGATACCGGGCCTGACCAAAGATGTGCCGCTGATTGAGATTAACAAGGGATCGGTTATTGGTTCTGGCACCATGGGTGGTGGTATCGCCATGTGTTTTGCCAATGCCGGGATACCGGTTCGCTTGCATGACAATGATGCTGACAATCTGGCGCGTGGCCTCAAGGTCATTGAAGGTAATTATGCCAGAACCGTTTCGCGAGGTCGTCTTTCACAGGACGATATGGATAAGCGCATGGCGCTCATTATCCCCACTGAAAAGTTTGAAGATCTCGGTGATGCAGATGTCGTGATTGAAGCGGTATACGAAAATCTGGACTTGAAGAAAGAAATATTTACTAACCTCGATAAGGTCATGAAGCAAGGTGCCTTACTTGCTACCAACACATCCGGTCTGGATGTGGATGCGATTGCAGCCTGCACGTCACGTCCTGATTTTGTTTGCGGTATGCACTTTTTCAGCCCGGCGAATGTGATGCGTTTGTTGGAAGTTGTAAAAGGAAAAGAATCATCCCCGGCAACACTCGGAACAGCGATGGCACTTGGCAAGCGATTGGGCAAGGTCTCCGTTGTTGCAGGCAACTGCCCCGGGTTCATTGGTAATCGGATGATTGGCGGCTATAGCAGGCAAGCCAATCTGATGATTCTGGAAGGCGCCATACCAGCGCAGGTCGATAAGGTTATCTTCGATTTTGGTCTGGCGATGGGTCCATTTGCCATGGCAGACATGGTTGGCCTGGATCTCGGTTGGCGCGCGCGAAAGATGGTGGGTGGTTCCAATGAAGTCACCGCCAGAATTCCAGATGAATTGTGTGAATTGGGTCGTTATGGGCAGAAGAATGGCAAAGGCTATTATCAATATGAGGAAGGCGATAGAACGCCGCGTCCCGATCCTATCGCCGATGAGGTGATCGAACGTGTTTCAAAGGAAGCCGGGTACAACCGTCGTGAATTCTCTGATGAAGAAATTCTAAAGCGCTGCATCTACCCGCTGGTCAACATTGGCGCAAAGCTACTGGAAGAAGAACATGCACTGCGGGCCGGTGATATTGATACGGTCTATGTTAATGGCTATGGTTTCCCGTCTTATGTTGGCGGTCCGATGTGGTATGCGGATACTCAGGGACTGGACAATGTACTTGCGGATATTGAGCGGTTTTTTGAAGAGAGTGGCGATGATGTTTGGAAGCCTTCGGAATTGTTGAAGAAACTGGTTGCGGAAGGTAAGACGTTTGCTTCGCTTGATTAAAGAGGCTCTGTCTGAGATGGGTTAGTTTTCAATACCGCATGTTTGTTCGGGCTATTCCCTCGCTGCACCGGCGTGAACCCATCCATGGGGCCTGACTTTCGGTGGGGCCGCCATCGGCCGTCCTGGCCTCATGTCGGTCCGCGCAGGACTGCTGCGAGGGAACAGCCCGAACAAACATGCTCAGTGACATCTCCCTCAAACCTAGCGTTCGGTTGGGTAGGATAATTTACTTCTCAGGTAGATCACGTAATTAACCAAAGATTGGTGGGTTCACCCACATGTAAATCTTAGACAAGTCACAATATTCTGTTAAAACAATGAGTTACACCATTGGCATGATTTCTGCTTTGTAATATGTATGACTAAAAGCGGATGGCGATTCTCATGAAAGTGACCCAAACACAAAAACTTGCCTACCTGGTCATTGGTGTCATTTGCCTGATGTTGGGTGTGATTGGCCTGATCATCCCGATTATTCCGGGCATTTTATTCCTGATGGCTGCTATCTATTTGCTGAGCCGGGGTTCTGTTCGAATCCGGCAGTTTGTGCGCGCCAATCCCCGTTTTGAACAGATGCACCAGCGTATGGACCGGATGAGTGAGGTGGATTTCGCCAGCAGAATGCGGGTAACCGGTTGGCTGGCGGTCGATGCGACGGTTTC
>CAZAZB010000192.1:0-7809 GCA_964489485.1 uncultured Pseudomonadales bacterium
ACGAATTTCACTTGTTCTACCTCAGGCATCGCCGAGTTTCTCCTTTATTATTGCGCATGATTGTTGCGCATGTGTCTTCTAACAAATTCTACTGTTTATTTAACAATTTGTTGGTGCAATTTGTTAAACAAAATTACTTTACTACCTTTATCAACTTACCTTCTCAAGCGGCCTTGTGGGCATCTCAGTCTAGCTCGCATTTCAACCAGCTCGCATTCAACCTGTTCGCGGTTAACCTGCTCGTGTTTAACCTTCTCGTGATCAAAAAGACCCGAAACGGGTTGTATAACTTCCATACACTGCTATCTTCAGCCAATGAAGTATAAACGCTAGCGCGCGCCAATATGTAAGTATGTTCTTACATTGGTGAGAATATTGTAGCACCCAATCCAGACCCTTTTTCTTTTCTTGTGGACCTTTGGAACGCATGCACAGACTGCATCACCCTTGAATACGACCTTATCTAACAAGTCCCTGATAAATCACAAGCAGGTCTTTCTGCTTGCCTGGCCGATAATCCTATCAAATATTTCGACGCCACTTCTCGGTCTTGTCGATACCGCCGTCATCGGCAATCTGGGTAATCCATCTCTCCTTGGCGCTATTGCGATCGGTGGCATGATCTTTAGTTTCCTATATTGGGGATTTGGTTTCCTCCGTATGGGAACAACTGGTTTAGTTGCACAGGCACAGGGGGCAGGCAACCATGATGAGGTCAAAGCAGCATTCTATCGCGCGCTAATTGTCGGTGTTCTTATCGGTTTAACGCTGGTCCTATTCCAGATCCCCATCATCCAATTCGCGTTCCACCTCATTGAAGGGAGTGCATCGGTGGAAGCTGCGGCATTGACCTATTTCGAGATTCGCATCTGGGGCGCACCTTTAAGCCTCTCTTATCTGGCTATTCTTGGTTACCTCCTCGGACAGCAAGACACCCGATCCATTCTGTTTATCCAGTTGCTCCTTAACTGTACCAATATCCTGCTGGATCTCGTTTTTGTACTTGGTTTGGAACTGGGTGTGAGCGGCGTTGCCGCAGCCACTGTTATTTCGGAATTGCTCGCATTACTGGTTGGTGGGTACATCGTCCTGAACAGAATGAAAGAAGTTAACCATGGGCTTGCTGTTTCGAAAGATCAGCTCATCAATCCCACGGCACTCAAACGAATGTTCGTGGTGAATAGAGACATCATGATTCGGACCCTTTGCCTTATCTTCGCCTTTGCATGGTTTACCAACGAGGGGGCCAGATCAGGGGATGTGTTGCTTGCGGCGAACGCAATTCTGATGCAATTCGTCAGTTTCTCTGCCTTCTTTCTGGATGGCTTCGCTCTCGCTGCTGAAAGCCTCGTTGGCAATGCCGTGGGCGCAGCAAACAAGAAGCTCTTAAAAGACGCCATCAAAATCTCGACACAACTCGCCTTTATTACTGCGCTGGCCGTTAGTGCTCTTATCGCCGCCAGCGGCACGCTTTTCATCGATGTGCTGACCAATATTACGGAGGTGCGAATCGTGGCACGAGAATACCTGCCCTGGGTTATTGCCGCTCCGATTATTTCGATATGGTGTTATCTGTTGGACGGCATCTTTATTGGCGCAACACGAACTGCAGAGATGCGCAATGCAATGATTATTTCTCTTGGCGGCTATCTGTTTAGCTGGTGGATTTTGACAGATGCGGTGATGGATTTAGGCAACCACGGACTCTGGGCATCCCTTATGCTCTATTTTGTTGCACGGGGCATTACGCTCTACGCATATCTTCCACGCCTTACTCGCGATCCAGGGTCATTATCCTAACGGCCTGATGCTACAAACTTCCACTGCATTGCATCTGATGCCTGGATCAAACTACACTCTTGTTTATTATCTTTACACGCACGGAGAAGTCCTTTGAAAATATCAACGTTAATGAGTTACTCGCAGGGTTTTGCTGGCGCGACCAACGAGATCATCGAAATGGAAAAGGCGGGTCTCAATGTCGTCTGGGTTCCGGAAGCCTATTCCTTCGACGCGGTCAGCGCCATGGGCTATCTCGCAGCCAAGACAAGTAAGGTCACCATCGCCAGCGGTATTCTCAATATCTATAGCCGCACACCCACTCTTATGGCGATGACGGCTGCAGGCATCGATTCCCTGTCAGAGGGACGCTGTATGCTTGGCTTGGGTGCGTCCGGGCCGCAGGTTATTGAAGGTTTTCACGGTGTCGCATTTGATGCCCCCATGACCCGAATTCGCGAGATCGTCGAGATCTGTCGTAAAGTCTGGAAGCGTGAAGAAAAACTCACTCACGATGGCAAGAAGTACCATATCCCATTACCGGCAGGAGAGGGATCCGGTTTGGGTAAACCACTCAAGATCATCAATCACCCTTATCGGGAAGAAATTCCTATTGCACTGGCGACACTGGGTAAAAAGAGCGTTGAAATGACCGCAGAGATTGCTGATGCCTGGCTACCGGCTTTCTATATGGCAGAAGGCGCTGATGCGGTCTGGGGGGATGCCCTGCGGGCGGGCGCTGCAAAGCGTGACCCTGGTCGAGCACCTCTGGATATCTACGCGGGCGGTGCAGTTGCTATCGGTGAGGGGCTGGAATCCTACCGCGATATGTCCAGACCCGGTATTGCCCTCTACGTCGGCGGCATGGGCGCAAAAGACAAGAATTTCTACAACCAGATATTCTGTCAATACGGCTATGAGGCGGAAGCAGAAAAGATTCAGGAACTGTATTTGTCCGGGAGAAAGTCTGAGGCTGAAGCGGCAATACCCCAATCTTATCTGGATGCAAGTTCACTGGTGGGTTCAGAAGGATTCGTTCGTGAGAGACTCGAGATCCTGAAAGGAAATGGTGTGACTTCGCTGAATGTCAATTTTCTGGGTCAAACATCAGAAGAGAGGATCAAACATTGTGACGCCTTAAGCAACCTGTTGGCGAAAATCTAGCTGATCTTTTTCACTGGATATATTCGTTTCCTGGCAGGCTCCTAGTGTAAGACTCTCTCATCATAGATAGTCTGTGTGAGTGCCTCCAGCACAGATGGATCATAACGACCGATGGTGTTCTTCATCATACGGCGTTGTATGGTATCAACTCGCGCCGGGTCACCGCCCTTGTACATCAGTAGTTCTTCATATTCAGTGGCCACACACAGGATGCGCGCACTTAGCGGAATACTGTCACCGCTGGCGGAATCCAGGAAGCCTGCACCTGCATAATATTCTCTGTGGTTGAGCAGAATTTCGTAGAAGTCACGGCTAACATGCTGGCTCAGTCGCAATGATGAAAAAATTGGATAATGGCGATAAGCTTGCAATTCGATAGCGGTCATATCCAGAAAACACTTTTCACGAAGATCGTCATCAACAAACAGCTCACCGACCCTGTGTACTCTCGCTGCAACTTCAAGCCGTACCAGATCAGATCCGCTCAGCCCCATTAATTGACCAATATCCAGACAACGTCTGGCAACACGTTCTGACAAATGCCTCTTGTCATCACTCAAGTTGAACGTCGCAATGCGGCAGGTCTCTTCAAGACAGGCAAACTCTGCTGTATTGAGAAATTCCCGTGTATTCTGGTTCTCTGAAATCTCTGTGGACAATAATTCCATCTCACTCACCCTTTCTACTAGTGAGGTTAGATATACAAATTACATGCCAACAATATTATTGTTATATATCAATAAGTTACATATCTCTTTAGTGAACGAGTGTCAATTTTTAGACGGATTAACAACCAGATTCCGGATATCAGGCGCTCTGCACCAGATTCAGTAGGTTAGAAATTAAGCGCCTACATAAAGAATCTGCATGAAGAGTCTGTATTCAGAATTTATCATCAGATCTTAAGACGCCGTGATACCCGACACCCTGATCCAGGGATACAGGCTAGACCCGGAATTTAATCGTTCACGCGATATTGACTGAATGTTCTGAAACAGATCACTCAGGTTCCCGCTCACCGTTGTCTCCTTGATGGGGTACTGGATCTTGCCATCACGGATGTAGTAGCTGTTCTTGGCAACGCCAGAAAAGTCTCCCCGGTCACTTGGTCTACCACCGGAGAAACGATTAATTAATATACCCTCCTCCACGTCACTGATCATGTCATCAAAGGAGCGACTACCCGGATCAACAATATAACATCCGCCACCATTAACGGCTCTTTCAAACCCCGTTTTGTTGCTGCCATAGAGTCCAAGGAGATAGGCGTTCAACTTGCCATGATCAATGATTGTTGAATTTTCCGCCTTGTAACCATCGCCCGTCAGCCAGTAGCCACTGCATATCTCATCACTGAGAGGACTGCTGCGCAATGTTAATGCCGAACTTGCAATCATTGAACCTAACTTATCCTTGTAGATTGAAGTACCACTGATCAGAGGGCCATCTCCAAGCCTTGCTGTGACAAAGCCAAGAAAGCTGGGCAGACAGGTCGGTGCTATCACAAGGTCACCATTAAACTTACCGGGAAGGTGCTGTGTTCGTACCTGTTCGGTTGATTGTTGAAAGAGCGTATCGACATTGACTGCATCTTTGAGTGCTTCATCAAGCTGATACCGACTGTAACCTGTGTACATCATCGACGATGTGTCCAAGCCATCTTTGGCCGAAAAACTGATAGAAACCCGGTACTGCGCGCGCCTGGATTCAAATTGCACATCATTGGTATTAACAAAACAGCTTGTTCGTTTGAAAAAAGTAATGCCAACACTTCGCAGATTTAAGGTAGGGTACTTCTCTGAAGTATATTCCCGCACTTCCTTGATCCTGTCATACATCAGGTCATAGTCTGGTTCGCTGGGGCCTGTGCTAAAAGTTTCTTTGTCTTGCGATGCGGCAATATCGAATGCCTCATCCTCGTTGGCACCTTCCGCCATGGCCCGCAGATCAATTATTGCCTCCGCCACTGCCTTACCGTCGGTCTTGTTAATACCCAGGGATGCCCGACGCCTATCCTTGATACCAGATAGTCGAATATCCGTCTCGAAGTTTGTCCTGAACAGGTTTATCTCGCCATTTTCAGCCTGAAGTTCATGCAACTCGTCCTGGCTAACCTGACACACACTTTTATCAAACCCAGCCTGACGAATTTTCTCAAGGGTCATCAATGCAAGTAAATTAGTTGTTTCTGAGACTTCTGACATGACCTACTCCCCGCCCACAAATATCTTGGTCTTTACCGCAGGCCCGCCCATTCCCACGGGCATTGGCTGTTTCTTGCCACACATACCGGCACAATTCCAGGTCATTTCATCCGACAACATGGTAATTTCCTTCAGCATGTCGAAAGCGATGCCTGAGATTGTCGTATCGGAAATTGCCCGGCCCAACTTACCATCTTTGATCTCATATCCCATCTGAACGCCGAACATAAATTCGCTGGTGCTATCCGCCTGACCGTTAGTCCAGCGCATCAACAAGTAACCATCCTCAATGGATGCAATCATGTCTTCAAACTTGTCCTTACCCGGCAATATCGCCGTATTCCTCATTCGTACCAGCGGCTCATCTGTATAACCAAAGGCTCGTGCATTACCTGTCAACGGCATATCAAAGTACCCGGCGCTGTCTTTGTTGTGCATAAACGATTTCAGGACACCCTTCTCAATAATCACTGAGTCCTTACATTCAACACCCTCATCATCCATGTAAACAGGGACCGGCAAGATTTCACCATCATAGGTATGGGCAAAATCGACAAGAGTCACCAGATCGCTGGCAACAACCTGGCCAATATAGTCGCCTGCGACGGAACCTGCTCGAACGATATCGCCTTCGGTTGTATGTCCTATAGCTTCATGGGCTAGAATTCCAGCCAGATCAGAAGCAAGGATCACATCGTGATAGCCGGAAACAGGCTTTACAGCATCTTTTTTGTTCATAAGGTGTTCGTAGAGCGAATCGACCTTCTCCTTCACCTCATCCATATCGGGGAATACATCTTCAAACTGACCCCTGTCACCAAACCCTTCCGTTAGTTCAACCGGTTCATCCTGGTCATTGCGAGTTGTCAACTTCATCGACATTAGTGTGCGGGTATTGACATTGTGTCCGAATGAACCCTCTGAGGTGTACAGCATCTTTTCCATATCAAGGGCACTGATACCGATCTGCCGCGAGCTAAGTGCCGGACAGGCTGCAACAATGTATTCATCACAACCCTTAAGAAAAGCAACGATCTCTTCCTGTGTTTTTCTTGGCAGTTTCGTTCTGAAATCGTGGTGAGCTTCTGCCTTCGACGTGGGTAATTTTGCATCAGTATTGCCACTACGCCGGGCAAGAAAGGAGGCATTACGCGTGGCCGCCTCGATTGTCGACTCAATGGTATCGTTGGAGATATTAGCATCGGAACTAAAACCCCAGACGCCCTGCTCAAAAACCCTTGATGAAACACCGCCACTGGTATCCCGGGTGTTCGACACAACTTCACCATTCAACATCGCAATCTGCATGCTCGTATTTTCATGAAGCCGCAGTTCTGTATACGAAGAAAATCGATTGGAATAACGTTTGAGGTCAATGTTTGCGATTTGCATTGCAAATACTCCTGATGGCTAGCTGATTTAGACCGAGCCTGTTTGAGAAATAGGATCTAGCGAGGTGACCTTGCCAGCTTCCACACACCAATGGTGAGTAGCGGGATGATATAAACCAGCATAAACCCCCATGCGAGCGTGCCATAGCCTTCGGCGATCAAAGAAACAATGCCGACCTGGGCGAGCATCCCCGCGATCAAGACGACCAGACCGGCTATCATCGCATGAAAACGCGAACTGAGTGCATTACCTGTCTTCTCCACCCACCAGCCGTCCAGGCGCTCAACGAAACCCTGGATATTACCCGCCCCTGTTTCAATGAAAGTACCAAACAAAACAACCAGGTATAAGAACTTAAGCCAGCCTAGATCCAGTCGTAGAAAGATATCGTAAATAGGCAGTTCTGCGCTCAAAATATCAGGGAACTGCGAAACAAAACTGACATGCAACATCAGTGCAGGAACGATCGCGATCATTGCGCCGATCAGACCAGCGAGGACTGCCTCGCGCCGAGTTTCAATGGCCTGGGCCGCATAAAGAATAATCGGCACTGCTGGCACATTGTAGAAGGAGTACTGTAATCCACTCATGAACCAACCTTCCTTAACGGTGCCGGGCTGAGCCATAAGTGTGTCCCCGAAGTACACAAATACGAAAACCAGATAGAGAATGAACACGGAATAGAGAAAAACACTCCAGTATGCGAGTACCAACATCACCAGATTTCTGCCGAAGAAGGTTAGAAACACCACGGAAAAAAGCATCAAAAGAATACCCATAAAAGCCGGGATTCCAAGTTCCGTAGACAGTATCTCGCCCGCCGCAGAACCGATAACAGCGATGACTAACATGAACAACATCGCCGCCAGAATTTCGTAGACGAACCAGAACCTCCCCAGAAGTACCTTAAAAAAATTACGATAGTCGTAGACTTTGAATACCCTGGAAATTTCAAGAGAGAGACCAAAAACAACCGCAATACTGAGTGCGGCAATGCCGATGGAAAATATGCCGCCCAGGGAACCGTAGCGGCTAAAATATTCGACGACTTCCCGGCCGGTTCCGTAACCGCCACCAATCATGACCGATTGCAGGATGGCACCAGGAATAAGATATATCCGTATCAGTCTGAGCACAGGATGTTGTCTCGATTTGATCTGATCTACTCCGGCAACCTATTCTGGCAATAGGGCCCTGAAGTCATCAACGTATTCAGGAGAGTGGTAGGTACGAAATTCGCCTGCATCCAGAAAGGTTGAATAACAGGACG
>CAZAZB010000193.1:0-7774 GCA_964489485.1 uncultured Pseudomonadales bacterium
CTTGTAGTTCAACTGTTTTAATGCCTTCACAGATTTCCTTTTGGGGTCAATCTGCCGCAGTGTATATCCCACGACTTCATCTGCGTTAGAAATCTGCAGTCGGTGGCAAAGCAATGTAGGCCATCCAAGCTGCTTCATCAATGGTTTGGCAAATTCATAGAAGGTATCCGACAATATGATAACTTGATACGCCTCTCTCAGGTCATCCAGAAAATTTTTCGCCCCTTCAAGTGGTGCCATCTCGCCGATCACCGCCTGTATGTCTGACATTTTTAACCCATTATTCTTCAATAGCGTCAGTCGTTGATTCATCAATTCATTGTAATCGGGGATGTCTCGGGTCGTCGCCCTTAGTTCAGGGATACCGGTTTTTTCAGCGAACAAAATCCAAATTTCAGGGACAAGAACTCCCTCAAGATCGAGACAAACAATATCCATGGTTTAATTCCAGTTGGTCAAATCTGTTAGGACGGTTCTATCAAGTCAATGATATTAGAACGATTAAGTATTAGAACGATTAAGTATTAGAACGATTAAGGGTTACCGAACGGGTAAATGAACGTCTTTGAAGTATTCTTCAACAGCCGCCTGCGTCTGTAACGAAAAAGCTTCCGCGACTATCTCACGAGAAAGGTGAGGCGCAAACAACGAAATGAAATCATACATATACCCACGCAGGAAAGTCCCTTTACGACAGCCCACCATCGTCGTGCTTGGCTGAAATAAGTGACTTGCATCCATAGCCACAAGGTCGCTATCCTGGTCAGCATCGTACGCCATCTTCGCCATGATCCCAACTCCTAGTCCAAGTCTGACATAGGTTTTTATCACATCCGCATCTGTGGCGGTGAACACGACCTGAGGCTCCATCCCGGACTGTACAAAAGCCTCATCCAGTTTGGACCTACCGGTAAAACCAAACACATAAGTCACCAGGGGATGTGCTGCGATATCTGCCAGCGACAAAGTCGCCAGCCGCGTCAGCGGGTGATCGCGAGGCACAACAATACAGCGGTTCCAGCGATAACAAGGCAACATAATGAGGTCACCAAAATGCTCCATTGCTTCTGTAGCAATGGCAAAATCGACGGTGCCATTCGCGGCCATTTCTGCAATTTGCATCGGGGTTCCCTGATGCATGTGCAAGGAAACGTCAGGGTACTTTGAAATGAACTGGCTAATCGCAGGCGGCAATGCATAGCGAGCCTGAGTATGCGTTGTTGCGACCGTCAGACTTCCAGTTTGTTCGTCTGAAAATTCCTGAGCAACTCGTTTGATACTATCGACCTTCCGGAGTATTTCACCGGCCTGCTCAATAATATTCTGGCCTGCAGGCGTGACGCGTGTGAGATGCTTGCCACTACGAGAAAAGATTTCAATGCCCAACTCGTCTTCCAACAGACGAATCTGTTTACTGATACCGGGTTGGGAGGTGAACAGGCTTTGTGCCGTTAACGACACATTGAGTTCATGATGAGCGACTTCCCAGATATAGCGGAGTTGTTGTAACTTCATCTACCCCCTCCACCCCGATGAGCGTAATTTAAGACTTTTCCAGTCCAGTTCAATCAACGGCTTAATCATTCTCATGACAGTGACCTTTAGCAAAAGATGCTGAAACAAGACAAAAAAATCAGATTTGATATACAAAAATAGCATAAAGATATCCATATCTATACGATTACAGAATAGATAGTTTGACGGCTATTTACAACTGATGTTTCCATTAGGAATCTGCTGGAATTATCGTCCAACTTGCCGCAGCAACAGAAATTTTGGTCGAAGACAAGCTAGTTTCTGTTTTTAATCCCATGGAGGACATGTCCTGAAGGAACAACCTTGCTTGCAAGCTGGCAATGTTCCGCCTGATCATCGAAAAAGACATCTGCGCCATAAGCCCTCAGAAACTCCGTTTTATTCTTACCACCTAAGAATAAAGATTCATCCAGCCGGATATCCCATGCGCGTAACGTTTTGATGACCCTTTCATGGGCGGGCGCAGATCTTGCGGTGACCAGCGCGGTACGAATCGGGCTTTCGTCATTCGGAAACTCCCTCTGGAGTTTGACAAGTTCTCCAAGAAACGCTTTGAATGGACCGCCACTCAGGGGTCGGTCAGCAGAGTCCTGTTCTGATTTCGCGAAGACTGACAACCCTTCTTTTTGGAAAATTTGCTCCGCTTCATCGGAAAAGAGCACTGCATCACCATCAAAGGCAAACTTCAGGCTTGAATCGGTATTTGGAGACGCAGCGCCGGGCAAGATACTTGCTGCCGCCATACCATTATCCAAAGCATCAGTGACGTCAATGGCGTTGGTCGAGAGGAACAATTGGCATCCGAACGGACGCATATAGCGATAAGGTGACGATCCACCGGTAAAGGCTGCTCTTATGATGGGCAGGTTATGGTGACTGATGGAATTAAAAACACGAAGCCCTGTATCCGCCGAATTCCTCGATAACAAGATAACTTCAACCCGATCCGGGTTGTCCAAGAGGCCATTGATCGCCAGCAACTTGCGCACCAGGCCAAAAGCATCTCCGGGTGAGAGTGGTTCATTTTCTCTCGCAATCTGATAACTCGCATAGGATTTGAGGCCCTCATCACGAAAAACCTGGTCGCTTTCGGACAAATCAAATAACGCACTGCTGGAGATCGCGATCACCAGTTTCGATGGTGCTGAAGGCATAGATTCCGACCCGATGGAAAGAGATGGTCTATAATCACTACATTGTAACCAATTTAATCACCTATCCCGTAGCCAATATCCACTGAACGGCTTTGGTAAACAGTCTTGAACGGTTTTAGTAAACAGTCCTGAACAGTTCTATAAAAAAATAGGAGGAAAGAACGCTGGTTCGAATTGTCATTTTATTGGTCATAGTGCTGGCACTCTTTCTGGGGCTGCGATATGTATTGCGTCAACAGGCGTTCACCAACAAACAGCTCTTCGGTTTGTCTCTGGCTATTCTGGCTGGGCTACTGGTCGCCTTTCTTGGAGTGACGGGAAGACTCAATCCAGTGTTTGCATTTTTTGCTGCTGTCCTACCCTTTGTCACTCGGTTAAACCCGTGGCTGGGACGAGGAATCCAGGCATTTGGACTATTTCGCAAGATGCGCGAAGCGTTCTTGCGTCGTCAGGCGCAAACGGGAGGCAGTAGACGAGACAACTCGTCCACTAGATCCGGGCAAGCTTATGATGTCCTTGGCTTGTCTCCGGGTGCGAGCCGAGAAGAGATCATCGGTGCACACCGCAAGCTCATTCAGAAGGTGCACCCGGATCGTGGCGGTTCAAATTTCCTTGCCGCCAGTATAAACGATGCGAAAGATCATCTATTGGGGCAACTTGATGACCAAAGAAACGGATAGCACAGATTCGACACCCGTATACGTAGGCTTCTGGATAAGAATGCTTGCATTTTTGATCGATAATATCGCAGTGTCACTTCTATTAGCCCCCTTGGTTATTCTGATTCTCGGGGAGACGCGTTTGGAAGACTTCGATCTTCAAGATGCCGCTCAACTCGCTGAATTGATGAATAGATTGGCGCTTCAGTTTTCACTCGATGCCATATTTCTGGGCGGGATCTTTGTACTCTTCTGGATCGTAAAATCCGCGACACCCGGCAAGATGCTGATGGGTTGCAGCATCGTCGATGCAGAGACTCTTGGCAAAGCATCCAATGGTCAGAATTTTATACGGTATCTCGCGTATTTCGTTAGCCTCTTCCCCCTTGGTCTGGGGTTTGTTTGGATCGGCCTGGATTCGAAAAAACAGGGCTGGCATGACAAGATCGCCGGTACGCTGGTGATCAAAGGTTCACCGCGTATTAAAGATGGAGTCAAACTGGGCCAGTCTGAATGAGAGCCACACTCACCGGGAGTGAAGATAAGTTTCGCCAGCGAATCACTGATTTCGTTGATACGGCCTACCCCGCTGCCGTCCGTCAGTCACCAACGACTCTCGATATAGATCGGTGGTTTGAAGCTGTCTCAAACAAAGGTTGGATGACGGCTGAATGGCCAACAGGTGCAGGTGGCACAGGTTGGTCTCCGGTTGAACTTTTCCTCTGGTACCAGGAACTGGCAATCGCAAACTGTCCGTCTTTAGATTTTTTCGCCCTGCAGGTGGTAGCGCCGCTGTTGCGGCGCCGGGGAACGACCCATCAGAAGGAGCATCTGGACGCCATATCACAGCGCGTCGAAATCTGGGGGAATGCGACCCTCGATAAATCTTCTGTCTACATTAGCCATTTATCTGGAGGTGATACTAATCTCCATGGAACGGCGCCATGCATTGTGACAACCCCGTGTGATACAAAGGGACCGGACTGGGTACTATTGTTAGTAGGCAGTGGTGATAAGCCTCTATACCTGATTGATGTACAAACAGCGGGAATTAATCTCTCTCCCATGGGCGTCAAGAACACTAAGAGCAGCAGCCGTGCAACTTGTGACACATCGATGTTCAGGCTTGATTTTGACAATGTTCTGCTGGCGGGTAACGCCCTACTCGCCGAGAGTGCGACAAGGCAGGATACCATCGATGAAAATCAACAAAATGATCAATCCTTATCCAGTCTAATTCATCTCCAAACCGCACTGATTCAGCTTCGGCAACTTATCCAAGCTTTCGCGCTAGAAGAGGAATTTGGTACTCGTCTGGCAGAGATTGATATACAGGTTCATGCCAATTGCATGACAGGATTAAGGCATAGACTAAACAAAGAAGGCCTTTCAGCGCACAGAATGAAAGCCTTCATTCTGCGAGGCGAACTGATCGCACATCGATTGGATAGTCTGCTCAATGACGCTCTGGGTTACTATGCCATCCCTGCATTGTTGCCGGGTCCAGGAGCCAACGAACCACCGTTGAGGCTCGCCAGTCATGTTCATGGCGGTTATGCCAGACAACTAACGTCAGGCCAACCAGTTGAACGTCAGTACGATCTGATAGCAAGAAATATACTGGGATTACCACCCTTGAGCTGATTCCTTTCACCCTTTTGAATCATGGCTATTTTTTCTCTAGCCACAATAATCACTGCGCCACTAGCAAACACCAGGATCAAAAAGACCAAAATGTTGAAACTTTACCAAATGCAGGATTCAGGCAATTGTTACAAAATCCGACTACTCCTAAACTTGTTAGATCAGGACGTTGAATACATCGATACTGATATTCTTAAGGGTGAATCAAGGACCGACGAGTTCCTCAAGAAAAACTCGAATGGTCGCGTGCCAACCTTGCAAATTGATGACTCGACATATCTGCCGGAGTCCAATGCCATTCTCTGGTACCTGGCGGAAGGGACCCCGTACATACCGGGCGATAGGCTGGTGCGTGCCAGAGTCCTGCAGTGGATGTTCTTCGAGCAATATAGTCACGAGCCATTTATTGCCACTTCACGATTCTGGATATCGATCCTTAAGGAGGCCGATGCCTACAGGGAGCAGATCGAGTCAAAGCGAGCGGGTGGCAAATCCGCGTTAGCTGTCATGAACGAGCACCTTGTACGCCATGCGTATTTTGCAGGAGACGATTACTCCATCGCCGATATTGCGCTGTTTGCCTATACCCATGTCGCCGACGAGGGAGGATTTGACCTCTCTCCCTACCCTGAAATAAATAGATGGATAGAGCAGGTGCAATCTCACCCCCGGCACCTGTCAATAGAGGCAACGATGCCCCTCACAAGATCTACACGAGCTACACAATTTACACGAGCCAATCCGGAGGCGTCACACAAAGAATGATTAAAGGAATCGTGTTTGATCTCGACGGGACACTACTCAATACACTGGAGAGCATTGGTAATGCCTTTAATCGAAGCCTCCGTCAGATGGAATTACCCACTCATAACATAGAAGCTTACCGGCTTTTTGTCGGTGATGGTGTTTACCGTTGCGCTGAAAGGTGCTTACCCGTCGAGCAACGAACCACGGCCAGAATCAATCAACTTGTGGAAATTGAAAGAGAAGACTACGCCACAAGCTGGAAGCTTGATGCCATTCCCTACCAGGGAATCAAAAATCTACTTGTCTCTGCAGAGTCGATGTCCTACAAACTCGCTGTTCTAACCAACAAGGATGATCAGTTCGCGCAACAGTGTATATCTTATTTCTTCCCAACGACCGAGTTCAGTAGCCTCGTTGGTCATTCACCAGAAATTCCTCATAAGCCGGACCCGGCAGGTGGAAGACGCGTCGCAAAGCAGCTAAACCTGGCTCCCCGAGAACTGGTGATGGTAGGTGACACCAATATCGATATTCACACAGCGAAGGCTTGCAACATGGATTCCGTTGGTGTGTTATGGGGTTTCAGAGAGAGGGAAGAATTGGAGCAAGCCGGTGCAGACAATATTATCAACCACCCCAACGAGCTGCTCGGGATACTGCGTGAGTAATAAGTATTTAAGGAGGACGACAAGATGTCGAATATTGACCACAATTTAATTCCGCAGGATCTTGATAGCTATTGGATGCCATTTACGCCGAATCGTAGCTTCAAAGAGAGCCCCAGGTTCATCGTCCGCGCCAGAGGAATGTACTACACCGATAGTAGTGGGCATGAGGTACTAGATGGGTCTGCAGGGCTATGGTGTGTGAATGCAGGGCACTATCGACCAGAAATCAACCAGGCAATCGCCGACCAATTGGAATCCCTCGATTTCGCACACAGTTTTAATGCCGGGCATCCACATGCTTTTAACTATGCAAATCGCCTTGTGAAACACTTCCCGGACTCACTCAACCACGTCTTCTTCACAAACTCTGGTTCGGAATCGGTTGATACTGCGCTGAAGATTGCACTCGCCTACCAGAAGGTTCGAGGCGAGGGCTCACGCCAAAGACTCATCGGGCGGGAAAAAGGTTATCATGGCATGGGGTTTGGCGGCGTTTCCGTCGGCGGCCTGGTAAAAAATAGAAGCCCCTTTGGTAGTTTGTTACCCGGGGTAGATCATATCCGGCATACCCACGACATCGAAAAAAATGCGTTTTCCAGGGGGTTGCCAACCCATGGTGCTGAGCTCGCCGATGATCTGCTCAGGCTAGTCGAGCTTCACGGCAGCGATACCATTGCGGCCGTCATCGTTGAGCCTGTCGGTGGTGCTGGCGGAGTTCATTTGCCGCCTGAAGGCTACCTCAAACGGCTCAGGGAAATATGCACCGAACAAGGCATTCTACTGATTTTTGATGAGGTGATAACAGGCTTTGGTCGTCTCGGGGCAAGTTGCGCTGCTGAAAGATTTGGTGTCGTCCCGGATCTGATGACCACGGCAAAAGGTATCACCAATGCAACCGTTCCGATGGGCGCTGTTTTTGTTTCAGATGACATCTATGACACTTTCATGAACGTTGATGAACCAGGCGTCGAACTGACCCACGGCTATACCTATTCAGGTCATCCGCTTGCCTGTGCCGCCGGTATGGCAACACTCGATATCTATGAAAGTGAAAGTCTTTTTCCACGAGCGGCAACATTGAACGATCACTGGATGAATTGTGCAATGAAACTACAATCCGTCAATAACGTTATCGATGTCAGATGCTTTGCATTGATGGCGGCTGTAGAAATGGCACCCCGCCCTGGCGAACCGATGAAGCGCGGCGCTGAGGCCGGCCAGATCTGTTACGAAAATGGTGTCTGGGTGAGGAATATTGGTGACTCCCTCGTCCTATCGCCACCTCTTGTTATTACGGAAGAAGAAATTACACGCGTTTTCGATGTTATCGCCAAGGCGATCGATCAAACCCGTTAGAAAACTAAAT
>CAZAZB010000194.1:0-7766 GCA_964489485.1 uncultured Pseudomonadales bacterium
GGCGACTGGACCCTGGGTCCGGATGATGCACGTCCGATATTCAAGAAAGCCTTTGATCGTGGCATCTTCTACTTTGATTGCGCTGACATCTATGGCGTCGGTGCCTGCGAACAGGTCGTTGGTAAACTACTCAGGGAATTATTCCGACGCGACGAATATGTTCTAACCACAAAAGTCGCCATGCCAATGGGCCGCGGCGCAAACCAGGGCGGTCTCTCCCGAAAACACATCATGGAAGGAATAGACGCAAGTCTTACTCGACTGGGACTCGATTATGTGGACCAGTTAATCATCCACCGACATCCCCATGGCGCACCAGGTCAGGCACAGGTGCCCATTGAAGAAACCATGGAAGCACTCCATGACGTGGTTAAGGCTGGAAAAGCACTTTATCTGGGAGGTTCATCGATGTTCGCATGGCAATTTGCGCAGCTGCAAATGACAGCAGAAGCAAATAACTGGACAAAGTTCGTCTCCATGCAAAACCACTACAATTTGATCTACCGCGAAGAAGAACGCGAGATGAACCCCTATTGCAATAGCACGGGCGTCGCCCTGACACCCTGGTCGCCCCTGGCACGAGGCATCCTCACTGGCGCCTACAAGGGCGGCTTCGATCAGGGCTCAACCGACCGATCCAAAGGGGGTGACCGAGTCAGAACAGAGGGTCTTTATCGTGGCGCGATGGATTTCAAGATTGCCGACCGGGTAGTAGAAATAGCTGAAAAATATGGTAGGTCGGCGGCGCAAATCTCTCTGGCCTGGCTGTTGAGTAGACCTGGTGTCTACTCTCCCGTCGTTGGTGTTTCAAAAATAGAACAGCTAGAGGATCTTGCAGAGGCAGTGGAAATTTCACTCGACCCTGAAGATATCGAATATTTGGAAGAACTCTATCAACCGTTAGATAACCTCTTGTCTCTCGGATTCTCTTAGCAAGAATATACTAGTGAGTTTACTAGTGAATGTGCTGATTTCTTAACGCACCACATTCACGGTGTAAATGGAGCCGGATAATTCAGACCGAATGGAAAAATGCAGGATTCTGCTACAATACGCTGCTCTCTTAACCCTGAAACTGTCGAGTAAATCATGAATCACTTTGACGTCGTAATCGTTGGAGCCGGATTGTCCGGTATCGGAGCGGCCTATCATTTAATGGATAAGTGCCCGAATAAAACCTATGCGATCCTTGAAGGCCGCGAAGCGATCGGTGGCACCTGGGATTTGTTCCGCTATCCCGGTATCCGTTCTGACAGTGACATGCACACACTGGGATACAACTTTAAGCCCTGGACCGCTGCCAAGGCAATCGCGGATGGACCTTCGATTCGCGATTATGTCAATGAGACAGCAGATGAAAATAGTATTCGTGAACACATCCGATTCAGGCATCTGGTGAAACACGCCGCCTGGTCATCCGAATCAGCAACATGGACAGTGCAGGCGACGCTCGCCGATACAGGAGACACCATCGAATTTTCCTGTAATTTCCTCTATATGTGCGGCGGATATTACAACTACGAAGAAGCCTATACGCCGGAATTCGAAGAAGCCGACGCCTTCAGGGGAACAGTCATTCATCCACAATTCTGGCCCGAGCAACTGAATTACTCGGGCAAGAAAGTTGTCATCATTGGTTCAGGCGCGACGGCAATGACACTCGTTCCTGCGATGGCCAAGAATGGTGCAGAAGTGACAATGGTTCAACGGTCACCTACCTATGTTGTGTCACGCCCAGCGGAAGACAAAATCGCTAACAACCTTCGTAAGTTCCTGCCGGAGAGGTGGGCTTATGCAGTCACCCGATTCAAAAATATTCAGCTCGGGAACTTGTTCTATAAACGAAGTCGCACCAAACCAGAAAAGGTAAAGACAACACTGCTGGATATGGTTCGAGAAGCGCTACCGGACTACGACGTCGACAAACACTTTACCCCAACTTACAATCCCTGGGACCAGCGACTTTGCCTGATTCCGGATGATGATCTATATGATGTGATCAAAGACGGCTCTGCCAAGGTGGTAACGGATTCCATTGACCGGTTTACCGAGAAAGGAATACGGCTTCAGTCTGGTGAAGAACTGGAAGCTGATATTATTGTGACTGCTACCGGTCTCAAGCTGACCGTTGTCAACGGGCTCACTGTGACTGTTGACGGCAAGGCAATCGATTTCGCCGATACAGTATCCTACAAGGGCATGATGTTCTCGGACGTCCCCAACATGATCCAGACATTTGGCTACATCAATGCTTCCTGGACCTTGCGTGCCGACATCATCGCAGAATATGTCTGCCGCCTACTTAATCGAATGGACGAACTCGGCATGCGACAGTGCACCCCAGGACTTCGCGATGAAGACAAAAATATGACCCTGCTCCCATGGATAAACGATTTCTCTGCCGGGTATATGCAACGCACCATGCATTTGATGCCAAAACAGGGTGACAACGGACCCTGGAAGAATACCCAGAACTATGCCCTGGATAAGAAACTGATCCGCACTGCACCACTGGAAGATGGGGCGATGCAGTTTAGTAATCCTGTTGGACAAACAATGAAGCCTGATGAAACACCCGAGAGAAATCACGAAACAGCCAATGCGGCTTAGTTAAATGGGCTAGTCCAGCTATATCTACCGGTCGCGCCACTCGTTATCTGTTATGCCGTAATAGCAGCTGTCAATGTAGCGCCCCTCTGTAAATTGAGCGCGTCGAATTTGGCCCTCTTTTGTAAAGCCAAGGCTTTCATGAAGCGCTATCGACGCAGCGTTTATTGAAAAAACTTCAATTGTGCATTTTTGATATCGAAGCTCATCAAAAAAATATTTCAACACCAGACCAATGGCATCTTTGGCGTATCCACGCTTTTGAAACCTGGGGTCGATGTTAACGCCATAGGAAAAGGTACCATTTCGGCGATCTGTCTTATTCGTTCCTAATGAGCCAACAAGGTCACCGGTGTCGATAACTTCAATTTCCATGTGAAAGTTATCACCTTCCGGCTTTTTCCTGGCAGACTCTTCTGCCCAGGCTTTTGCGGCGATCTTGGATTGAGGAAAATGTAGATAGTCCAGATTCCGCCAAGTTTCTTCATCCTGATTCCAGCGATGGTGTATTTTCCAGTCTTCGGGTTCTGTCTGCCGGAGCAGGACAAGGTTGCCTTGCCAGTAGTGAGTCATGACTTGTTGCGCTCTGAGGTTCCGAGGCAATAGTATCAGCCAGGCATGCGGTTACCCAAACTCAGTCATTGTGTATGCAAGCCCTGTGAGTACATTCCAGTCAGGTAAAACGACGGCAATCACAAAAATCCAGATGTTAGCATTGATCCAACGGAGCAAAAAAATAGAAATGTTCCAAGTACAATCAATATTGAATAACATAGCAGAGAACCATAGACCTTAGCCTACAGATTCATCAAATGACTTCTACCCTCGTTATCGATATCACCAAATGAACCAAACCGAGATAGTGGTTCTCCTGCTAGCCATCAGTTTGTTAGCTGCCTATGTGGCAGTACAGTTTAGACAAGAAGAGAAATTTACACAGCTAGCGCTCATCGCAATACCCACCCCATTTCTTTATCTCGCGTTGGAATCCGCGACTGCCTTTTTTACAACCGACGCAGGATTCGGATTTTTCGGTGAAATCTACGATCTCGCAGCGTCGAACATGGTTCAATATCATTTTGGCGGATTTCGTACCTCTGAAATGCTGTTGGCTCCTATTGTCCCTGTTATTAGATACTTCATCGATTCATCCTACGATGTTGCCATGGCTTTAAAAGGTGTTCATTGGCTTATCGGGTTTGTGTTTATTCTTTGGATACACGCGGCCAGTCAACCACTAGCGCTGGGTAGCAGGGTGATTTACTTCTGTATTTTTATTGTCACCGCGCTACTTCTACCGACCAATATTCTCGCACTCAAAATTTTCAACTACGACAAGCTAGCCCTATTTCTTGGCCTTCTGGGTATCATCTACATGGTTCGAGGACTGTCGGAGAAAAATCGCGAAAACGCAATAAAACCAGGTTTTATAGGTCTTTGTACCCTGGTTTTTGCCGCCCAGGAGAAACTAATCGCCACGCCCTTTATGTGGCTCGCCATGCCCGTTGCCGCGCACCTTTATGCACAGAGCAGGCTAATCCGGAAACCCGAAATAGTTGGAATTCTGCACCAATACTTGAAAGGAAGTTGCATCGTCATCGTCATCCTGGTCTCCATCAATACACTTTGTTATCTGGAGTTAGGCCTGATCCGGGGTACTTTTAACGCCATGGCACCAGCAGATATTCTGCGACCCCTTGAAAGAATCATCTGGCCGCTACTTCAAAAATCGCTACAGATGACACTCTTCGAGGCAATTCTGCTGCTAATAGTCAGTTTGTTCGTGACCTTCCTGGGTTCTGTAATTTTACAAAAAATACTAGACTCGCCCATGCTCAATAAGTTCGCAGAGAAAAGTTTAACGCCTGGACTGTGGTGCTTCTACCTCTTTGCACTGGGGATGTTCGTCGCATCTGTTATCTGGAGCCTTCAAGGTGAAGTCTTCCTGGGCCCATATCAGCCAGTTGCCGCAGGTCAATATAATCCCACCGTCTCATTCAACAGTGGCTTCTGGCACTTTGGCGCAGCGACATACTCCGGGCATATCACGCGATTGGTATTAACTGACATCGCAATCTTCGCGACGGCATTGCCTAGTGCTGTCTGGCTCGCGCTATGCCTATTGATGTTGTTGGAATCGGGCGTTGCGTATAAATTTGGGCTAATGGAAACGGATATTAAGAGCGGATTTGCATATCAACCCGCAGCATTACCATTGCTGTTAATGGCGCTATTAATGTTGGCTATGCCACTACTCTTCGCCTTGACGCAAACCCCCGCCGGCACTCGCTATTTCAATCTTTTTCTCTTTGGCTTCGTCATCTTTATCCTGATTCGGTTCAGCGCCTTTCTACCCGAGAAGAAAATCAAGACCTTATCCCTGTTCATTATACTCCCCGTACTAATCCTAGAAGTGGTCGCCTACCGACCAGTCTATGGCGCGTTCGTACCCTTCTGGTATGCACAGATAGAACGACCGGAGAACAGGCAAATAGAAGCTGGTCTTCTTGGACCTATCAACCGTTGGTGGGGTTGGGGGGAAGAGGTCATGCTGGCCGGGCGATTAATCGCCGATCATTGCGATCCGCCACAATGCGGCAATATCAAACTGCATACTTCCTATGCAGGTATCTGGCTCGATCCCACTTTCGACTCCATGGGCTGGGTGAGCGTCTACACCCAGGAAGGGACATCGATATCGTATACCGAGAATGATTTTTTTATCGTTACACGCGCAAGCATCTTGCAGAATACAACGCGTTTCCCTGAGAATGTACCCGTCTATGGCACCATTGAATATGGAAGCTATGTTCAAGCATATGTCTTCCGGGGCGATGTGCTGAATGAATATGGGTTTGCTTTCTAAATTAATGCAGGAAAAAGAATTCGGATAGATCTTATCTAGGGAACGTCTGATTAGTCG
Organism: uncultured Pseudomonadales bacterium; assembly: GCA_964489485.1. Taxonomy (GTDB): domain Bacteria; phylum Pseudomonadota; class Gammaproteobacteria; order Pseudomonadales; family Azotimanducaceae. The sequence continues at coordinate 5,531 of CAZAZB010000194.1, forward strand.
GTTACGGCTTTTGTCGTAACCATTTTTTTGCTGGGAATATTATTCACTGATAATATGCCGCGTTCAGGAAGACCTTTCTCTGTGATTCACCCGAAGATAGACGATCAGGTACCAGATAAAACTATGGCCGTATCGCCTTGATGATCTTGACCACATCCAGGTAGACATGCTCCACTTCGATGATTTTGAACCCTGCCAGTTCCACATTCTTGACGGTTTGTCGATCAAGGGATGGACCAAATTTTTCTGTAACAAGGCTCAGTAACTTCATCATAGGACCAAAAGGCAAGTAATTACTGCCGGTATGTTCGAACATAAACAGTTCACCACCAGGCTTCATCACACGCTTGAGGGCCGTTAAGCCAGCCACGGGATTTGGCACAGAACAGAAAGTACAGGAGGTAAACACCTGATCGAACGCCTCATCTTCAAAGGTCATTTCATGAACATCCATGGCCTGTGCCTCTATGGATCCGTCATAGGCATCCATTCGGCTCTGAGCACGTTTGATCATCTCGGAACTGATATCTATTGCCTTTATGTCCTTGCCCGGAGGAAAGGTCGGAATATCGAGGCCGGTACCAAGCGCAAGAAACAGGATCTTGCCCTGCATATGACCAAACAACTTTTTCTTGTGCGGTAGCCACCGCTTCTCGGCGCCATTGCCTGCCATCAAATCAAAATTGGCAGCAGCCCTATCCCACTTATGCTGTGTGTCCAGATCAGTCACTAAGCTTTACCTGCTGCCGCACACCACGCAGCGCGATATTGGTTACCCAGAAAGCATTGAGCACCAGCAGGCCAAGAAGCCCCCCTATCAATGCACCAGCCACAGCCGAGATAGGGGACATGGCGCCCCACATCCCAACGACCATACCGGTAACCATACCGACATGCATCGCGGGCATGAAAACTTCCATTGCACCAAAAAAATAACCAAACACGAAGAACAATGGCAAGCTTAGGAGGAACCCCAACACCATCATTGAAATCATTGCGAGCCACATATTCCAGCCTGTACCCACAATGGTTGCTACCAGCGCGCCAATCAATATGCCGATAACAACACTCGCCAGCAGATCACCAAGTACAAAATAAAGCCTGTTATCCATTGAGTATCCTCTTAACATTCTCGTTTCTTCTGACTAAATACCATAACTGGTATTGTCGCATTCCGTTTTCGAACCCGCCAAGTTTCGACATGGTTCCTGAATTTTACAAATTGTCACACGGCTTACTAGTGGAATTGCTCTCTGAAATTAACCTGGGTCAATATCTATTCGTTCTTCGTATTCCATACAGTAACAATAAAAATCTGGCATAGTATAGAAGCGTTCTGCTAATAAGAGCTTAACCAGATGCATTGATCGCTGCAACATCGCGCCATCGCGGCCTTAGGCTGGCAACTCAAAATATAAAACATTTACCAATGTTTGATAAGATAAAACGACCTTACTGAAGGATAGCTGCGAGATCTCGCAATGACAAAAACCGTCAAAACCCTCGAGACCTTCGGTCGAACCCGCCTCTCGCCAAATTTCTTTCTGCGGGACTTTCTATATTCTGAAATCTCGCAGATCGAGAGCATTCCTAATATTCCCGATGACAATCTCCTAACCATCAAAGCCGGTCGCGGCCTCTGCGAAAATATACTCGAACCCATTCAACAGGTATTGGGCAAGATCAGCATTCGGTCAGCTTATCGCTCGCCGGAGGTCAATCGGATTGGCAACGAGAAAGGCCATAACTGCGCGAACAATGATTACAACCGCACACGGCATATCTGGGACCAGCTTGACGATGATGGACACTATGGTGCCACTGCCTGCATCGTGGTGAATTCATTTGTTGATTATTACGAACAGACTGGCGATTGGCCAGCACTCGCCTGGTGGATTCACGACCATGTGCCAGCCTATCGTGAAATCATGTTTTACCCGAAGTTGGCAGCATTCAATATCAACTGGTATTCAGGACCGGTCGTGGAACAGAAAATCGCCGGGCAGGTGCCGAACCCCGCAACGGGCAAGAAAGGCATGTTGACCCGAACCGGAACGGACAATTTTGTTGGGGATCATTCAAGGGCTTATGCTGAGTGGATCCAATGCCTGGCAGGTGGGTTTTAGACTCATGTATATCTACGTTTTTCATTGGGCTGTTCTTGGGAGAATTGATGTAGTAACATAGCTACATTGCAAAATGTATGGAGAAACAGGCTGATGAGTATCACAACTGT